>JBOIEI010000486.1:0-6782 GCA_050741055.1 Burkholderiales bacterium
TCATATGACCATTCCAGCGCTCATCTACGAGCGCTTTTCAACGAACTGTTAGAGCCATCGTTGAAGTAGAGCATTACCTTCGCGCCATCCTGTTTGCTTTCTTCTCGCCTGATTAATGGATCGAAAAGAAAATGCGCGTACATCACTTCATCGCGGTTTAACGCTACCCGATACCCCTCGGAATCGAACAACACGAATCGTTCAATGTCCTGATCATGCAAGGCATTCCAGACTCGCCGCTTTTCTGGGGCGCTCACGGGAAAGGCTAGTTCCGGTCCCCCACGCAAGCGGATTATCAGCGTCCATTCTGAACCATCGGTGTCTATACCTGCGTTCGCCAATGCTTCCCGCAGCGCTTCGTCGCTGTCTTTGCCCGGCTTGCGGGAGCGAGGTAGCTCCGGGACTGAGAAGACCTTTGCTAGGGGCATCTCGAGCGCTTCACATATCTTCTCCGCGAGCGGCAGTTTTATGTCTTGCGCCCCCGCTTCTATCCGCTGAATTCGCGAAGCGCTGGTCCCCACCCTTTCTGCCAACTGGCGCTGGCTCAATCGAAGCATTCGACGCAATTCTAGGATTCGGTTCTTCATGCGCTCCCCTCTCTCCTCCGACCCCAGCAAGTTTTCCTGCCAGCACTTCTCAAGTCAATGCCAGATGTGCCTGACCGTAGTCTCGGCGCGTGAAGTTGGGGTTGACGCCCCACTCGATCTTGACCGGGCCTCGCTACTTCGCTACGAACAGCGATCCACTGATCCCGACTCGATGGGGAAGAAGCTCCGCGCGAAAGCGTCTCGGCGCACCCTGCGATTAAAATAGGGCGGAGGCGCTCGCAGGTCGACGAATTCCGAGACGGCGACGTGTCCCGAAGCACGCATTGAACGGAGACTCCATGGAAAAGCTCGATGGACAGGTGGCGTTCCTGACCGGTGCCGGCTCCGGCATCGCCAAGGCGACCGCGAAAGCGTTTGTCAGAGAGGGCGCGAAAGTCGCGCTGGCCGAGATCAGCCGCGAAGCGGGCGAGCGCGCCGAGCGCGAGATTCGCGAGGCGGGCGGCGACGCCTTCTTCGTCGAGACCGACGTGACGCAGGACGCGGCCGTGCGGCGCGCGATCGAAGCGACCGTCGAGCGCTTCGGCCGCCTCGACGTGCTGTTCAATTGCGCCGGCGGATCGGCTCAGGACGACCATCCGGTTCACGAAATGGACCTCGATGTGTGGCATCGCACCGTCGCGCTCAACCTGCTGCACCCGTTCCTCACTTGCCGTTACGGCATCCCCCACATGATGAAAGCCGGACGCGGCTCGATCATCAACATCGCATCGCACCTGGGGCTCGCCGGCTCCGTCAAACCTGCCTACGCCGCTTGCAAAGGCGGGCTCGTTGCGTTCACCAAGACGCTCGCCGCGCAATACGCACAGTACGGCATTCGCGCGAACGCCATTGGCGTCGGAACCGTGCGCACCGAACGCCAGATCGCGCGCTACGAGACGAGTAACTTCCTGCAGCAGCAGGGCGCTGCGGCGCGCGAGCGCGCGGCACTGCAGAAGCTCTACCCGTTTTCGCGCGGCGAGCCGGAGCACGTTGCGAGCATCGCGCTGTTTCTCGCCTGCGCAGACTCGCATATGATGACCGGCACCACGATCGCGGCCGACGGCGGCCGTTCGAGCTATCTCAAGGTTTACGTCGAGGAGTGAAACGATGACCACGACAGTGAAAGTGTCAGCGGGGAAAACGACCCCTTTCGAAGTCGTGCCGGCGGACGCAGCGCTCGGCGCCGAGGTGCGCGGCGTCGACCTCGCGCATCTCGACGACGCCACGTTCGCGAGAATCCACGCAGCGTGGCTCGACCACCTGCTGCTCGTCTTTCGCGGCCAAGCGATGGAGCCGCACGATCTCGTTAGTTTCGCCCGCCGCTTCGGCACACCGGTCACCTCGTCGAACCTTCATCAGCGCGATCTTTCCGAGCGCACCGCCAATCGGCTGTTCGATTTGCCGCCCGAAGTGACGGTCGTGACCAATCTGCAGGCAGACGGCAAACCGGTCGGCATCCTGGGCGACGGCGAAATCGTCTGGCACTCCGACTTCTCGTTCAAGGAGCGACCGACGGCGGCGCGCATGTTGCTCGCCAGGGAGATCCCGGCGGCGGGACAAGGCAAGACGTACTTCGTGAACTGCTATGCCGCTTACGAGACGCTTTCCGACGAGATGAAGCGCCGGGTCGCGGGCAAGACGATCAAGCAGGGGAACGTGGTCGACACGGCGATGAAGCTGCGTCCGGGCGCCGAGCTCGATACGGATGTTCGCGACCTGCCGGGCCCGAGCCATCCCATCGTCGCGACGCATCCGAAGACCGGACGCAGCATGCTTTACCTGGGTCGCCGCCACAGCGCCTAGGTGAACGGCCTCTCGATCGTGGATTCCGAAGCGCTGCTGAACGAGTTGTGGGCGCACGCTACCGATCCGCGCTTCTGCTATACCCACTTCTGGCAGGTCGGCGATGTCGTGGTGTGGGACAACCAGGCAACGTTGCACAAGCGCGATGCTTTCGACGCGTCGAGCCGCCGTGTCCTTTACGCTTCACAAGTCGAAGGCGAGCGTCTGGTCGAGATGCCGGACGCACTTTCGCGTGCTGCGCATCCGCGCTTTGCCGCGAGCCGATCCGCCGCGGAGGGCGTGCGCTCGTGAGCGGGAAACTCGGAGCGCTCGGACTTCTGGCCCTCGGCCTTTGTGGGGTCAGCGGCGCCGCCGCCCAGACCTATCCCGGCAAGCCGATCCGCATCCTGGTCGGGTTCGCACCCGGCGGCGCGGTCGACATCTCGGCGCGGGTGGTCGCGCAAAAGCTCGCCGAAACGATCGGCCAGCCGGTGGTCGTCGAGAATCGCCCCGGTGCATCCGGAAATATTGCGGCCGAGTTGACGGCGAAAGCGCCACCCGACGGTCACACGCTGCTGGTGGCGAACGTGACGATCGCGATGCCGAGCCAGTTCGCAAAGCTCGCATACGACGTGACGCGCGATCTTGCGCCGGTGAGCCTGATCGCCGTGGGTCCTTCGGTGCTCGTCGTGCATCCATCGGTGCCGGTGCGGAACGTGAAGGAGCTGATCGCGCTCGCTCGCGCCAAGCCGAAAGCGCTCTTGTACGGCTCCGGCGGGGTCGGCAACATCACCCACCTGGAGATGGAGCTGCTCCAATCGATGGTGAAGGCCGACATGGTGCACGTGCCCTACAAGGGCGCCGCGCCGTCGATCATCGGCCTGCTGTCCGGAGAGGTGCATCTGCTGTTTGCTTCCATTCCCTCGGTGCTGTCGCAGATTCGCAGCGGCCGTGTTCGAGCGCTCGCTGTTTCGACGGCGAAACGCAATCCTGCCCTGCCGGATGTACCGGCATTGAGCGAGGCCGGTGTTCCCGGCTACGACGCCGCTTCGTGGTACGGGCTGTTCGCTCCCGCAGGCGTGCAGAAGCCGGTGCTCGATCTGCTCGGAAAAGAGCTCGTGCGCATCATGGCCCTGCGCGACGTGCGCGCGAAATTCGAGGCCGACGGCTTCCGGCCCGTCGGCAGCACGCCCGAGGAATTCGCGCGCTTCCTTCCCGCCGAGATCGCGAAGTGGGCAAAAACGATCAAGGCCGCCGGCATCCGGCCGCAGTAGCGGCTTCGCCAAGCGCTCACCGGCGAACGAGGGCAGCCTGGGCATCGAGGAGGCGAATGTGCACGAGCCGGGAGTCGAGACTTCGCTTCAGCGCGAACGTCCGACCGGCGAGTGGCGCGTTTTCTCCGCAAGCTGCGCTATCAGCTCGGTGACCTGGCGAGGATGGAAGGGCTTGGCGAGGTGCGGGATGCCGGTGCGCTTCAGGAAGCCGGCGACATTGGGCGAAAGCGTGTCGCCGGTGATGAACGCCAGACGCGCCACGAGCTCCGGACGTTGGCTGCGAAGTGCCTGGTAGAACATGACTCCGTCCATGCCGGGCATGCGCATATCGCTCAATACGAAATCGTAGTCGCCTTCCACCACGCACCGCAGCGCGGACTCCCCGGAGGTGGCGATAGCCACCTCATGACCTGCAAGCTCCAGGATTTCACACAGCAGACTGGCTATCTCGCTCTCGTCGTCGACCACCAACACCCGATAGCTCGGGACTGAGCTCGCGTCGCTTTCCGCACTCGCAGCGACGGGCTCGGCATGGCGACCCGCTGGAAGTTGAACCAAAAACAGCGCTCCACCCCGCGCCGACGCGTGAGCGCTGATGCGCCCGCCGTGCGCGGCCACGATGTCGCGGCAGATGGCCAAGCCCAAGCCGGTGCCCCCATCCACCGCCTTGGTGGTGAAGAAGCGCTCGAATATGCGCTCGCGCAGCTCCGGCGCGATACCGGGTCCGGAGTCGGCCACCGAGATCTCCACCGTGTCCTGGGCGTCGTTCAAGCGGGTGCTGATCACGAGCTGTCTCGGCGCGGCACTGTCCTGCATCGCCGTGGCTGCATTGAGCACCAGGTTGAGGACGACCTGGCTCAACTGATGCGGATCGCCCTTCACCGTGACATCCGGATGCGCGTGCTCGATGAGCAGGGAAACATCGTGCTCGCGCAGAACGTGCGCGCTCAGGTCGAGCGCGGACTCGACGACCTGAGTGAGGGCGAAGTGCTCGGTCTTGCGCGGCCCGTATCGCGATTGATCGAGAAATGCGCTGACGATTGCCGCACAACGTTCGGCCGCACGCAAGATCGCGTTCAGCCTCGCCTGCGGCCTTTCGGCGGCGAGCTCGTCTTCGAGCAGCTTCGCTTGGGACACAACCACCGATAGCGGATTGCGCAGCTCATGCGAGATGCCCGCTGCCAGGGTGCCGAGCACGCTCAGCCGCTCGCTTCGATGGAGTGCCTGGCGCTGGCGCTCGAGCTCTGCGTGCGCACGCTGCCGCTCGCTCAGCTCGCGCACGCACGCGGTAAACAGACGCCGCTCGCGCAAGGCAATCTCGACGAGCGAAATCTCGATCGGGATAATCGTGCCGTCGGCGCACGCTCCGAGCGCTTCGAATCGCTGGCCCGATCGCTCGAACAGAGCGCGCAAGCGCAGCCCCGAGGCATCGGCTGCCACCGCATGATTCGTATCGCTCGTATGCAGCAGCTCGCCGATGGATCGTCCCAGCGCCTGCGCCCGGGCATAGCCGAATATCTGCTCCGCCGCCGGATTGAATTCGACGATGCGCCCGTCCTCCTCGGCCGTGATGAAGCACTCGAGGGAATGCTCCACGATTGCCGAGCGCAACTGCTCGCTCTCCTGAAGCTGATTCTGCATGCACTTGAGCGGCGTGATATCCAGACTGAAGGTGAGCACATGCGTGACCGTGCCTTGCTGGTCGAGGATCGGAACCTTGGTCGACCACAACACCAGGCTGCCGCCGTGCTGGTCGGGATAGGTGACCTCGTAGAACGGCAGCGCTTTTCCGCTCGCAAATACCTCTTGATTGCGCTCATCGGGCCCGGGGCCGAAAAAGTCGCCGAATGCCTCCGTCGACGTTCGCCCGATCACCTGGTCGGCCGTGGCCCCCCATCGCTCCAGGTAGGTGCGATTCACGATGCAATAGCGCAGCGCCCGATCCTTGACGTGCAAGGTGCCCGGCAACAGATCCAGCAACGCTTGCAGGATCGGACCGTCCAGACGCAACGGTGAGCTTTCTGGCCTGAATGCAGCCATGGTCGAATTGGGCGCCATGGGATCAGTATAGTGTCGCCAATCCCAGACACAAATACCTTGCCGCCTTGATTCAGCGCACATGATACTGACAAAACGAGCGCGCCCGGGTAGACGGCGGCGGCGAGCCGCGTCAGACTACGGCCTGCTTCACGCTGGTTCACGCTGGTCTTTGTTGCCGACGCCCAGCCCATGCTCCAACGCCGGTTTCCGAACATTCCGATTCGGTTTTGGAACAACGTGGTCATGCCCGCAAAGTGCGGCGCAATCCAAACGTTCCTCACGCTTTGGTGCCGGAGAACCGGTCGATAGGATGCAACGGTCGTCGCCCCGTAAGAGAGGTCCAATCCCTTGTCAACGAACCCGCCTGCACTGAGCGCCTGCCAGAAAATCGAGTTCCTGCAGCAAATTCGGCAGCACCTGATGCTATCGCCCGAGGAGTACCGGCTCCTGGCCGTTCACATATTGCGGCAACACCGCAACGACCAGAGCGAACACGCGCGCGAATCCGTGCGGCAGGCTGCCTGACGAGAGATCGCCGAGAGCGAAGCGCCAAGCGACGCGGCCCGCTATATGCACGCGCAGTGTCGCACCAGTGTAACCGCGCTCGCCCGCGAACCGCACCGGGGCACGTACGCCATGATGCTGGCCGGCTTCGGCTTATTGGGCATCATCGCGGCACGGCGCCGGCGCAGGCGAGCTTCGGCGGGGTAGGGAAGATCGATCCCGCATTGCCGTCGGCAAGCTGATCACCACCGCTTCGCACGACTCGCCTGAGTCACGCGGCGCCGGCTCCTGCGCGGGAGCGTGCCGCATGAGGTGATGCGCGCCGCAGTGCGTGCAGACCGCGCGGTCTGTAGTGGCGGGTGTTTGCACGAGGAAAGTCTGGCAGCAGACCGGGCATTCGAGCAACGCGGCGGTGGGGTTGAGCGAAGCGCACATGATGTGTTCCCGAGACCGATAGCCGATTTAACGCCCGCACTGGGGCTGCGGCCTATCGGTCGATCCCGACAAATGCTGTCCGGGATTTCCCTGGCGCCGAACGTAAGGGCAGGAAGGGTCTGCAACATCCCTCGAATGGGCGTAGCATTCGCTCGCAGGC
>JBOIEI010000487.1:0-8628 GCA_050741055.1 Burkholderiales bacterium
CAGTCAGGAGAACGCGAGCATGAGCGCAGACGACGCAGCGAAAGTGCGTTACACCGCGGGATCGATTTCGCCGCTCGGCCCGGACCGGCATCCGATGTCGCAACCGGAGCCTCTGCTGCCGCCCGACGTGAAAAGGATCGCCTGTTCGATCGAGATCTCCGACTACACGGCCGAGGGTGTCGACGAAGCGATCCGCAGCCGCTATTGGCCGTGCGTCGACGAGCTGGTGAAGAAGGGAGCCGACAGCATCACCCTAGGGGGTTTTCCGATCGCGTCGCAACTGGGCCGCGCGCGCGTGCTCGAGCTCCTCGAGCGGACCCGGAAAAAGACCGACGTCATGGCGGACGCGCATTCCGAGGCAAGCCTGGACGCCATGCGTCACCTGGGCATGCGCAGGATCGCCGTCGCCAGTCGCTGGTCCGGGGAGCTCAACGCAAAGCTCATCGACTACCTCACCGCCGCAGGCATGGAGGTGCTGGCGGTGACGAGCGTGGGCCAGTGGGCGCAACAGGCCTTCTCCATGAGCATCGAAGAGGGCGTGAAGCTCGCCTTCCAGCTGGGGCGCGAGGCGATGCGCAAGGCGCCGGACGCGGACGGCCTGTTGCTTCCGGGCGGCGCATGGCGCAGCCTGGCTGCGGTGCCCATCCTCGAGGAGGACTTCGGCAAGCCCGTGGTGACCAATCCGATTGCGCAAGTCTGGCGTCTCATCTCGCAGGGCATCGCCCCTCCCGTCCAGGGTTGGGGACGGCTGCTCGCAACGCCCTAGCCTTTCGTCGTTTCCGGTTTGAATCCGAACACGCGCTCGAAGCGTGGGACGTAGCGCTCCCACGCTTCCGGGTTGATGAGCCGCGGCGGGCGTTCGCCGTTCAAGATTCCGACCACCTGCTCGGCGTTCCATTGCGCCATGTTGGTACGCGAATCCTCGGTGATGCCGGCCGTGTGATAGGTGGCGAGCACGTTGTCGAGCGCAAGCAAGGGATGCGAGAGCGGCGGCGGCTCGTCCATCCACACGTCGATGCCGGCGCCGCCCAGGTGGCCCGAGCGCAGCGCAGCGGCCAACGCCTGCTCGTCGACGATGCCGCCACGGGCCGTGGTAACGACGAACGCGCCCCTGGGCATGGCGGCCAGTTGCGCAGCGCTCAGCAGGCCGCGCGTTTCGTCGTTGTAGGGGCAATGCACGCTGACGAAGCGCGCTTCGGCGAGCAGCGTGGCAAGATCGACCTGGATCGCGCCGCGCGCCTGAATCTCCTCGGCGCTCAGGAACGGATCGTAGGCAAGCACGCGCATCTGCAGGCCGAGGCCGCAGATGCGTGCGACCCGCCGGCCGACGTTGCCCAGGCCGATGATGCCGATGGTGCGCCCGTGCGCATTCCAGCCCTTGAACTGCTCGCGTGGCGTGCGGCTCTCCCGGTGCAGCGAGCGGTCGGTCTGGGGAATCTTCTTCGTGAGCGAAAGCATCATGGCGACCGCGTGCTCGGCCACCGCGTCCGCATTCGATCCCGCCTGGTTGACCACCAGCACGCCTGCCGCGGTGCACGCCGGCACGTCGACCGTGTCGTAGCCTGCGCCGGTGGTGGAAACGGCGAGCAGGTCGGGACAGCGCGCGATCAACTGCGCATGGCACTTGTACTCGTCGGGAATCTCCTGCCGCGTCGAGGTGATGCAGTACACCTGCGAAGCAGCCATGGCGCCCCAGTTGTCGGCCGCGGGACCCTTGGGGGTGAGGCAATGCACGATGATGTCGCCGTGTCTTGCGAGCTCGTCGGTGACGTTCGGGCGCTTGCCGTCGTCGAACCACAGCACTTGCTTTTGCGTAGCGTTGTCAGGCATGACCATTCCTCGTTGCTGATTGGCGCGAGCTTGCCTGCGACACTAGCCCACGAGTCGCAGGTGATCACGATTTCGACTTGCCCGCAGGCGCCGTCGCGAACGTTCGCTTCTGCAGCAAGCCGCCGAAGGCGAGCACCGTCGCGTTCGATAGAAACACGGTGGCGAAGCCGAACGCCGTCCCGACGCTGCCGAAGAACACGGGAATCACGATGTGCGTCACGCTGCGCAATGTCTTGTACAGGCCGATGGCCTCGGCGATACGGCCCGCGGGCGCGAGCACGTACAGCAACGACATGAGCATGGGCTGAGCGCAGCCGACGCCCAAGCCCAGCACGAAAGCGATGGCGGCGAGCGGGGGCGCATCGTCGAAGAACGGCAGCAGCAGGTAGGCGAACGCCGCGACGAAGATGGCGGAGGTGAGAATCGTGGTCTCACCCGCCCGCTTGAGCAGGAACGGGATCAATGCCCGGATGACGAATGCGGCCAGCGCGACCATGCCGAGCACGGCGCCGATGGCGGAGGCCGACAATCCGACCGCATGTCCGTACACCGGCATGTAGAACTGGAACAGGTCCTGGGCCGAACCGATGATGGCACCGGCAACGAAGGTCGAGCGCAACCGCGGGATGCGCCAAAGATCCAGCACGCCGCCGCGCTTGTCGCCGGCTGCTACCTTGACCGTCTGCGGCAGCAGGCGCGGCATCCAGGCCATGATCGCGAGCGGAGCCGCGCCGAACGCGGCGAGAACCCAATAGACATGCCGATGGCCGAAGAGGTCGATCGAGAACCCGGTGACCAGCGGCCCGATGAAGTTGGCAATCGACCATCCCATGGTGATCACCGCGTAGTTGCGGGCGCGATTCTGCGGACCGCCCACCCCACCGACGACGGCCTCGAGCGGAATGTTGAACACCTGGTGGCCCAAGCCGAGCAGCAAGCCCGCCAGGCACAAGGCCGCCACCTGCGGCACCAGCGCCGGCAAGACGAGGCCCGCCACGGTCATCACCGAGCCCACGATCATCGGCAACCGGGGCGGAACCCGGTCCGAGATGCGTCCGATCGCGATCGAGAACAGCATCGGGCCCACGGAATAGAGTGCGATGATCACCCCGACCGTGAACTGGCTCGCGCCCAGCTCGAGCGCGTGCAGCGATACCGCGACCCGGCTGCCGTTGAACCCGGCCTGGTTCAGCACGGCCAGCAGCACCACCAGGTAGATGGTCATCGCTCAGGTCGCTGACGCTCACCGGATTTCATCGATGCCTGCGGCCCTATTGCGCAATGGGCTCCCTCTCCGCTCTAAAGCTTCAGCAGCGATTCCAGGTTCTTCCACAGGATCTTGTCCTTCTCCTCCTGCGTGAGCGAGGTCATCTCCTGCACCCACCCGCCGGGCGAAGGCTTGAACGGCACGAACGGCCAGTCGCTGCCGAGCACGACGCGATCGGCGCCGACCCGGTCCAACAGGAAGCGCAGCGCTTCTTCGCTGCCGGTCACGGTGTCGTAGTAGAGCTGCTTCTGGTACGCGCTCGGCGGCTTCGGCGTGTTCCTCGCCTCGGGCCGTCCGTGCCAGGCACGGTCGAGCCGTCCCATGCCATAGCACGCCGGACCGCCGCCGTGCGCGATGCAGATACGGATGTCCGGACAGGCCTCGAGCACCCCGCCGCAGATGAGAATCGCGACTACGATGGCATCGTCCAGAATGACGCCGACGCTGTTCACCAGCCCGTAGCGGGCGATGCGGTCGCGCAGGAAGTTGTTCTGCGGCTGCGGGTGGAAGAAGAGCACTGCCCCCATGCTTTCGGCCGCCTTGAACAACGGCAGGAATTTGCGCTCGTCCCATTGTTCGCCATTCACCTCGGTATCGAGCTCCGCGCCCTTGAGGCCAAGCTTGGTGACGGCGCGCTCCAACTCGTCGATCGCCGAGGTCACGTCCTGCATCGGCAGCGTCGCCAGCCCGGCGAAGCGCGCCGGCCATTGCCGCGTCATCTCGGCGATCTCGTCGTTGACGCCGCGCGCCAGCGCCCTGCCCTCTCCGGCGTCGAGGTGATAGCCGAAGAAAGGCGTATGGATGGACACCACCTGCACGTCGATGTTCTGCGCATCCATGTCCGCCAGCCGCTGTTCGGGCGTGTAGCGCACCTTGTCCGAGGTGAACGTCGTCACCTGGCCGTTGCCGATGATGGTTCCGCCGTCGTGCTCCCGGTAGCCGTACCAATCCTGCTTTGCCGCCACCGCTTGCCACAGCGAGCGAGGCACCATGTGGGCGTGAATGTCGATGGTCTTCATGCGTCATTGCTCCCTTCTCATCGTTTGGCCGCAGGTCCGCATCTCGTATCCAGTCATGGTACCGCGACTTGGACCGACTGCCTCGGCGACACCTTGGGCTCTCCACGGGTCCGAGCGCACCTATAATGCAACGAGACTTGGAGGGGGACGCATTCATGAACGGCGCAGAAAGCCTGGTTCGGACGTTGCTGAAGGGCGGGGTCGAAGTCAGTTTCGCCAACCCTGGCACCTCGGAGATGCACTTCGTCGGCGCACTCGACCGGGTCGAGGGCATGCGCTGCGTGCTGGGCCTGTTCGAAGGCGTGTGCAGCGGCGCCGCCGACGGCTACTACCGCATGACCGACAAGCCGGCATCGACGCTGCTCCACTTGGGCCCCGGGCTTGCGAACGCCGCGGCCAACCTGCATAACGCCAAGAAGGCCGGCTCGGGCATCGTCAACGTCGTGGGCGAACATGCCCTCTATCACATCCAGTACGACACGCCGCTCACTGCCGATATCGAAGGCATCGCGCGCCCGTTCTCGCACTGGGTGAAGACCTCGCCCACATCGAAGACCGTCGCCGGCGACGGCGCGCTGGCGATACAAGCGGCGCGGGTCGCGCCCGGGCAGATCGCCACCCTCATCCTGCCGGCCGATACCGCCTGGGGAGGAGCCGACGGCGTCGCCGATACGCCCGATACGCCGCCGCCGCCGAAGCCGGACAAGGACGCGGTGATCGCGGCCGCCAAGGCCTTGCGCAACGGGGACTCGGCGATGCTCTTTCTCGGCGGACGCGCGTTGCGCGCACGCGGCCTCGAGCTTGCCGGCAAGATCGCAGCGAAGACGGGTTGTCGCGTCCAGGGCGCGGGCGGCACGGCGCGCATCGAGCGCGGCGCGGGGCGCGTGCCCATGCTGCGGCTGCATTTCGTGGTGGAGACGGCGCAGCAGCAGCTCGAAGGGACGCGGCACATGGTCCTGCTCGGCGCCAAGGCACCGGCCGCGTTCTTCGCCTATCCCGGCAAACCGAGCCTGCTCACGCCCGAGGGCTGCGAGACGGTGACGCTGTGTCCGGTGGATGGCGATCCCCTCGCTGCGCTGGAGGCACTGGCTGCCGAGCTGGGCGCGCTCAACGCGAAACCGGCAGGCGTTGCGCAGCCGGGCCGGCCCGAGCGGCCCACGGGCAAGTTCACGCTCGAAGGCTTGGGCCAGGCGTTAGGCAGCACCATGCCCGAGGGCGCCATCGTCGTCGATGAATCGGTCACCACCGGCCGCGGCTTCTTTCCCTATAGCGCGGGCGCGCCGCCGCACGATTGGCTCAACAACATGGGCGGCTCGATTGGGTTCGGCACGCCAGTCGCGGTCGGCGCCGCGGTCGCATGCCCCAACCGCAAGGTCATCGCCATGATCGGCGACGGCAGCGCCATGTACACGTTCCAGTCGCTGTGGACCATGGCGCGCGAGAACCTGGACGTGTGCGTGATGATCTTCTCCAACCGCGCCTACAAGATCCTCTACAGCCAGCTCGCGGACGTCGGCGCGGCCAACCCCGGCCCGCGCGCGATCGACATGCTCACGCTCGACCGGCCCGGGATCGATTTCGCCACGATGGCCAAGAGCCTCGGCGTGCCGGGCGTGGAAGTGCGGAACCTGGAGGAATTGACCAAGCAACTCACGCATGCCATGTCGCAGCGCGGGCCGTACCTGATCGACGTGGTGCTGGCATGAGCTTCCCGGGCGAGGGGCCCCGCTCGCGGGGATCGACCGCAAAGCGAACTGCTGGCAACTCGCCGACGGCTTGGCCTTCGCAACTCGTTGACCGTTCGGAGGTGATGGCATGAGCGCGGTCGAGACGTTCGGCTCCGGCGGCTATCGCTACATTCCGGCGGTGTTCCAGTATTCGAGCGGCGTGGCAGCCGAGGCGGGCTTCGCGATCGAACGCGCGCGCTTCATCGAGCCGCTGCCGTTGGCCGAAGCGTTCATCGCGGTCGAACGCCACCTGGGCGCCATCGGCCGGCCGCTCACTGCGTTTGCCGCCTGCGAGTTGCGCTCGCCCGAGCCGTTCACCGAGCAGGGGTTTCGCGACTTCAACAAGCAATACGTATTGACGCTCGAACGCTGGGGCATCTACCGCGATGGCGACAAGCCGGTCAATCCGGTGGCGCGCACCAACGTCTGTCCCATGTACGATGCGCCGCGCGAGCCGGTGATGTACGCCTTCTCGTACACGGTGCCGGATGCCGCCGGCGGCAGGAGCACGCCGACCTTCGTTCTCGCGGGTGGCGGCGAGGCGCTCGGCCCCGGCAGCTCGCATCGCGAACGCATCGTGCGCCGCGGCGACACCTCGCCCGAAGGCATGCGCGACAAGGTGATCGCCGTGACGCAAGAGATGGAGCGCCGGCTCGAGCTGCTCGGCTTCTCGTGGCGCGACGCGACTTCGACGCAAGCGTACACGGTGCAGAACATCGGTCATCTCGTGGGCGAAGTGCTCGCTGCGCGTGGTGCCTGCACCGGTGGCTTGGTGTGGACGTACGCGTGGCCGCCCGTGATCGAGCTCGAGTTCGAAATGGACGTGCGCCGGGTCGCGCGCGAAGTTCTCGTGTAGAGTGTGGAAAACACCGCCGGGGACGCTGCCTGGCGCGATGTCCAACCAAGGAGGAGATGACCATGCTGCATGCAGCTCGACGATCACTCGTACTCGGCGCAATGCTGTCGGCATTGCCCATGACCGCCGTGGGCCAGGCGGACGGCTATCCAGGCAAAACGATCCGAGTGGTCGTCGGCTTCACGCCCGGCAGCGCGACCGACGTCACTTCGCGCATCTACGCGCAGAAGCTGAGCGAAGCGCTCGGGGTCACCGTCGCGGTCGAGAACATTCCCGGGGTCGCGGGCGCGGTCGGGGGCGCGAAAGTGGCGAAGGCGCCGCCGGACGGTTACACGCTGTACTACGGCGCCAACGGTGCCATGACCATCGCGCCCAGCCTTTTCGGCCAGCTGCCGATCGATCCGAGCGGGGATTTCGCTCCGGTCGTGCAGCTGCTGACCATGGGCAGCATCCTGTGCGTGAACAATCACCTGCCGGTGAAAAGCGTGCAGGAGCTGATCGCGCTGGCCAAGCGTCGGCCGGGCGAGCTGTCTTACGCGAGCCCCGGCGTGGGAGTGCCGCAGCACATCGCCGGCGAGCTGATCAAGCTCATCGCCAAGGTCGACATCATTCACGTGCCCTACAAGGGCGCGCAGATCACCGACGTGCTCAGTGGACGCGTCCCCATCACGCTGCAGAACATGGGCGCGATCCTGCCGGTGGTGAAGGAAGGTCGCCTGCGCGGGCTGGCGGTTACGTCGCTCAAGCGCTCGCCGATGATTCCCGAGCTTCCGACCATGGCCGAGTCGGGCTTTCCGGGATTCGAGGCGCTCTCCTGGTTCGGCGTGTTCGCGCCCGCCGGCACGCCTGCGGCGATCGTCGACAAGCTCTACCAGGCATCGACCAAGATACTCGCGCAGCCGGATACGAAGCAGCGCTACACCGAGCTCGCGTTGGAGGTTTCGGGGGCGGATGGAAAGCGCCTCGCCGAGATCATCAAGAACGACACGGCCAAGTGGGCGAAAGTCATCAAGGACGCGAACATTCCGCCCGCAAATTAGCCGCGGGCCGCGATGGCTCGTACACCCGCGTAGCACGTGAAATCCGGATGCCGCGCGTTGACCCGCGCATGCCAGGCAATGCCCTGGACGCCATCACCACCGCCGAGGATCGAGCATGGACACAGGTTTGAGAGGCAGGAACGTATTGATCACGGGCGCCAGTCGCAACATGGGACGGCTTGCCGCGCTGCAGTTCGCGCGCGAAGGCGCCAACCTTGCTCTGTGCACCAGCAGCAAGATGCAGGAGCTCAACGCGGTCGCCGAGGAGATCCGGGCGCTCGGCGTGAAAGCCGTCGCCATACAGTGCGACGTGGCCGATCCGCGGGCAGTGGCAGCGTTCGTGGCCGAGGCGCGCAAGCAGCTGGGCTCGATCGATGTCGCCATCAACAACGCCGTGCATCGCGCGGAGGGCGATTTCCTCGCCGAGAGCGACGAGGTGTGGGAGCGCAACATCGCGGTCAACCTGACCGGCCCGCGTAATATCTGCCGTGCCGTGCTGCCCGGCATGATCGAGCGCAAGTGGGGTCGCATCATCAATTTCTCGGGGATCGCACCGTTCCTGGGCACGGGTCCGGCCAAGGCGGCGGTGAAGCTCGGGATCGTTGGCTTCACCCGCGGCGTCGCGCGCGAGTTCGCGGCGCACAACATTACCGCCAACTGCATCGGGCCGGGCACTTTCGACGTCCAGCGCGACGCCTTTCAGAAGCACAAGCCGCTCCACCCCGAGCAGCCGATCCGCCGGCTCGGCAAGCCGGAGGAGTGCACCTCGCTCATGCTCTATCTCTCAAGCGAGGGCGCCGGCTTCATTACCGGACAGTGCTATCTCGTCAACGGCGGCATGTATTTCCAGTGAGCACGTGGGGTGCTCGCGCGAGCACCCATCGCGTCG
>JBOIEI010000488.1:0-1598 GCA_050741055.1 Burkholderiales bacterium
CAAGCAGCACCGCAAGATCCGAGGCGGGCTCGGTGATGCGCACGCCGCCGACAGCATTGACGAACACGTCCTGATCGAAGCAGGCGATCCCGGCATGCCGGTGCAGCACCGCGAGCAGCAGCGCGAGCCGATTCTGTTCCAGCCCCACCGTGAGCCGGCGCGGGTTCGGCGCATGCGCTTCGTCCACCAGCGCCTGCACCTCCACCAGCAGTGGGCGCGTCCCTTCCTGGGTGACGCAGATACACGACCCGGCTACCTCCTCGGCATGCCGCGACAGGAACAGCGCCGAAGGATTGCTCACGCCGCGCAGGCCCTTGTCGCCCATGGCGAAGACGCCGATCTCGTTCACCGCACCGAACCGGTTCTTGATCGCGCGCACCAGGCGAAAGCTCGAATGCGTATCGCCCTCGAAGTAGAGCACCGAGTCGACCATGTGCTCGAGCACGCGCGGACCGGCGATGGCGCCTTCCTTGGTGACGTGGCCCACCAGCACGATCGCCGTGCCGCTCGACTTGGCATAGCGCGTGAGCTGCGCCGCGCACTCGCGCACCTGGGCAACCGACCCCGGCGCGGATTGCAGCTGATCGGAATACAGCGTCTGGATCGAGTCCATCACCGCGACCGCGGGCTTGACGCTCCCGAGCGCGGCGAGGATTTTCTCCACGTTGATCTCGGCCAGCACACGGGTAGCTGTCACGTCGAGCGCGAGACGCTTGGCGCGCAGCGCCACCTGCGACGAGGATTCCTCGCCGCTCACGTACAGCACCGCGTGCCCGGCGCTCATGCGGCACAACGCCTGCAGCAGCAAGGTCGATTTGCCGATGCCCGGATCGCCACCGATCAGGATCACCGCACCGGGCACCAAGCCGCCACCGAGCACGCGGTCGAATTCGCCGATGCCGGTCGCAAGCCGCGCTTCCTCGGCCGCTTCGACTTCGGACAGCGCGACCACCTGGCTGGGCTGCGCGAGCCCGGCGAAGCGCTTCGGCGCCTGCGCTTCGGCCACGGATTCGACCAGCGTGTTCCAGGCCTGGCAATGCGGACACTGGCCCTGCCACTTGAGCGTCTGGCCGCCACACTCGGTGCAGGAATAGATCGTCTTCGCTTTGGCCACGGGGTGCCTCAGCGCTCGACGACCGGAACGCGCGCGGCAAGCGCGCAGAAGAGCTCGTAACTCACGGTCCCCGCCGCCGCCGCAACCTCGTCGGCGGACAAGCCTTCGCCCCAAAGCGTCACGGCGCTGCCGACCCCGGCGCCCGGAATGCGCGTGATGTCCACGCACAGCATGTCCATCGAGACGCGACCGACAGTTCCCGTGCGCACGCCCTCGACCAGCACGGGCGTACCGTTGGGGGCATGGCGCGGGTAGCCGTCGGCGTAGCCGCAGGCGACGACGCCGATTCGCATGCGAGCCTTCGCGACGAAGGTCGCGCCGTAACCGACTGCATCGCCCTCGGCCAGTTCCTGCACGCCGATGATGCGTGAGGTGAGCGTCATCACCGGCCGCAACCCGAGCGCCAGAGCGGGCCGATCGGCAAAGGGCGAAGCGCCGTAGAGCATGATGCCGGGCCGAATCCAGTGCCCGTGCGCCTCCGGAA
>JBOIEI010000489.1:0-5273 GCA_050741055.1 Burkholderiales bacterium
TGATGTATCCGGACGTGATGTTCATACCGCGCGGCGTCGGCGTGCGCGCACTGACGCCCGAAGGCTATGACGCGGCTTTCGAGGCAATACTCCCGGCGGCAAAGGAGCTGGCGAAGCAGAACGTCGATGCCATCATGGTCATCGGCACGTCGCTCACCTTCTATCGCGGCTACGAGGCGCACCAGAAGCTGCTCGAGCAGTTGCGCGCCGAGACCGGCTTGCCGGTCAGCACCATGACCGAAGCGGTCGTAGACGGTTTGCGCAGCGTGGGCGCGAAGCGTGTCGCGGTCGCGACCGCGTACTCTGACCTGGTGAACGACCGTCTCGCGGATTTTCTGAGGCGCTCGGGGTTCGAGGTGCTGTCGATGAAAGGATTCGGCCTCACCGGCTTCGGCGACGCCGCGAATCAATCCGAGCAGGACATCATCGATCTGAGCGGTAAAGCGATCGACGAGGCGAAATCGGCGGAGGCGGTGCTGATCTCCTGCGGCGGTCTGAAAACGCTCGGCTGCGCCGTGCCGATCGAGCAGCGCCATGGCATACCGGTCGTGACCAGCACCCAGTCGGCATTCTGGAAGGCACTGCGGCTGGCCGGCGAGAGCGGTCAGATTCCCGATCGGGGCCGGATGCTGGCGCAAACGTCAGCGGCCGAAGCCTGAACCGCGAAAATGCCATTTTGTCATTCCCGCGCAGGCGGGATTCCAGTTGGATCAAGCAGCCCTGAATGCCCGCCTCCGCGGGCATGACGGTCGTTCCGACTTTCCTTATCGCAAACAACTACCGAGATTGCAGGAGCTATCGATGTCCCGAAGATTTGCCCACCTGACGCCTTACGAGGGCTACGAAGACGCCATCGTCGAGAAGAAGGACGGCGTGGTCACCTTCACGCTCAATCGCCCGGAGAAGCTCAACGCGCTCTCGCCCGCGCTGCGGTTGGGCCTGAAACGCATCCTGGAGGACGTGAACGACGACGACGATGCCAAGGTGCTCGTGCTCACGGGCGCGGGCCGTGGTTTCTGTTCCGGTGCGGATATGGTCGGGCAATCGCACTCGGACGCCTCGCCGCCGAGCCGGCAGGACATCGAGGAATCGCGCTTCGGCTGGATCGGGCGCTTCCGCTCGATGCGCAAGCCCGTGCTGGCCGCGGTCAACGGCGTGGCGGCCGGGGGCGGCTTTTCGCTCGCGCTCGCCTGCGATGTGCGCATCGCTTCGGATCAGGCGCGCTTCGTATCGGCATTCATCCGCCGCGCGATCCTGCCCGACCAGTCGTCGACCTGGCTACTGCCCCATCTGGTGGGAACGTCGCGGGCGCTTCTCATGCACTGGCTGAGCGACGAGGTGAAGGCCGAGGAAGCCCTGCGGATCGGCCTCGCCGACATGGTCGTGCCGCACGATCAGCTCATGGCCTGCACGCTGGAGCTCGCAACACGGCTGGCGAGCGGACCGTCGATCACCATCGAGCTCACCAAGCAGGCGGTCTACCACGCGATGGGCGTTTCGCTGGAGACGCACGCCGAGTACGAGGAGAACCTCCTCAACAAGGTGCATCACACCGAAGACGTGAAGGAGGGGCGGCTCGCGTTTCGCGAGAAGCGCAAGCCGGTCTTCAAGGGACGCTGAGCGTCTAAAGCATTCCCCTCTCCTGAGGCTCCCGAGGAGGGGTGGCGCGCAGCGCTCAACCCAATCCAGGCCCTCGCACGACAGCCTTGCTTGCCAGCGCCTGCGCATCGGCGTCCGAATAGCCCAGCTCGCGCAGAATCTCGACGGTATCGCGCCCGGGCTCTTTCGGCGCCGAGTGGCGCACTGAAAAGCTGTAGGCGTCGCTCTCGAAGGGAATCGGCGGCAAGCGGCCGGCTTTATCACCGATCTGAACCGGCAGCGTGCGGCTCTCCGAGTTCACGTGCGGGTCTTCCTCGAGCACGCTGGACGGCGAATGCAGCGGTGCCACGCACACGTCTGCGGCGTCCAGCATGTCGACGATCTCGTTGCGCGTATGGCGCGCGCACACGTCTTCGATACGCTTCATCAGGATGTCGTGACGCTCGGCGCGGCCCGGGTTGTGGTCGTAGGCTGGATCCGCGGCCAGGTCTTCCATGCCGAAGATGGGGCAGATTCGCCGCCACTGACCGTCGCTGACGATGCCGATGAAAACCTTCTTGTCGTCCCTGCACGTGAACAGATCGTAGATCGCCGTGCCGTTGCGCTTGCCGGAGTGGCGCTGCGCGCGCATGGGCTGAGAAGGCTCGCCGGTGAACTGCGCATTGGCCATGTGCTGGCCGACGTACCACAGTGCGGTCTCGAACAGCCCGCCGGTGATGTGCTGGCCCTTCCCGGTCTTTTCGCGCTGCATGAGCGCTGCCATCACGCCGAGCACGGCATAAGTCGCGGCGCCCATGTCGACAACCGATGCGCCGGCACGCATCGGTTGCCCGGGGGGGCCGGTCATGAAGGCCAGGCCGGACGCCATCTGCCCGGGCTCGTCCATCAGCGGCCGCGCCGCATACGGCCCCTTGAGATAGCCCTTCAGGCTGCAATAGATGAGACGCGGATTGACCTCGCGGACTTTCGCGTAGCCCAGACCGAGCCGATCCATCGAGCCGGGCGCCATGTTCTCGATCAGCACATCGGCGCGCTCGATGAGACGCATCGCCACCTCACGACCCTCGGCGGAGGCAAGGTTGATGACGATGCCGCGCTTGTTGCGGTTGAAGTAAAAGAAGGCGCCGTTGCGCCGGTTGCCCATGCGGCTTTCCTTGCCGGCATCGGGCGGCTCCACCTTGATCACATCGGCACCCATATCGCCGAGCAGCAGACCGGCAGTGGGCCCTGCCACGATCTGCCCCATTTCAACGACGCGTATTCCTTCCAGTGGTAGGCCGCTCATAGCTCGATCTCTTCCCGAAATTTCCGTTGCAATTCTTTCGCCGGTACAGCGCGGACTCATGAATCATAGCTCGGATGGGGAACTTGCTTCTTGCGCATGTGCTTGCTTGAAACCTGGCCAGGTGCAACAAGCAAGAGCTGACCCTGACCCCGCCGCGCGCCTATCCCACTCGGATCGTCGTACACTGACCCCGCACGCAATTTTCGAAGAGGACCTGAACATGGGCATAGAGCGTGTTCCGGGCGCCAGCGGCGCCAGCGTCAGCGTCAGCAAATCTCCCATGGGCTTCCAGACGCCCGTCGTCGACGCGCTCTCCGTGCGTGTTGTGGTCGATTCGCGCTACGAGCGATTTCTTCCCAAGGCCTCGCACCCGCAGGTGCGCATCGAGCACGTCGGGCGCATCCCCGGCCGTCCGGACACGACCTTCGCCGCCGAGTGGGGGCTGTCGCTGCATCTCGTCTCGGTGAAAGCGGGCGCGAAGGCGCAGTACGTGCTCGACTTCGGCTACACGCCGGAGATCATCAATCGCAATTTCGAGCTTCTGGGCATCGACCCGGCCGCAATCAACGGCTTGATCCTGAGTCATGGCCACCGCGACCATTTCGGCGGCCTCGACGGCTTCGTGCAGCAGCATCGCGGCGAGATGCGCGAAGACCTTGCGCTCTACGTCGGCGGCGAGACGATCTTTCGGCCGAAGTGGCTCAAGGAGGCTGGCGAGACGGTGCTGTGGGGCGCGGTGGACCGCGCAGCGCTGCAGTCGAAGAACGTCGCCGCAGTGTGTTGTCCGAAGCCGTGCGCGCTCGAGGGCGCGTTCACTTCCGGCTACATCGAGCGCACCTCCTTCGAGCAGGTGACCGGCGGCTCGTGGGTGGTTGAGGACCACTACAGCGAGGCCGAGCGCAAGGGCCAGCTCGTGCGCGACCAGCATCCGGACGAGCACGCCACCTGCTACATCGTCAAGGGCCGCGGCCTCGTGGTGATCTCCTCCTGCGGCCATGCCGGCATCATCAATAGCGTGCGAAGCGCGATGGCTGTGGCCAATGTCGACAAGGTCCATGCTGTCATCGGCGGCTTCCATCTCGGCGCTTCGCCGAATGAATACCTCCAGCACACGCTGCAGGAGCTCGAGCGCATCGACCCGGACGTGATCCTCCCGATGCATTGCACCGGCGAAGCATTCATCGCGATGCTGCGCGCAAGCCTGCCGCAGAAGGTGGTGTATTCGAACGTCGGGAGCCAATTCACTTTCGGCGCGTGAGCGCGAAACGGCGGTACTCAATGACGGAGGTGCGTGATATGTGCGGTGTGAGAGGAGGCGCTCGAGGACTGGCATACGGGGTTGCTGTGGCGGCCTGGATGTACTCTGCCGCGGTGTGGCCACAGGATTTTCCAAGTAAACCCGTGCGCTACGTCGTTCCATTCGGGCCAGGCGGTTCGCCCGACATCGTCGGGCGGTTGATCGCCGACCGGCTGACGCGATTGTGGGGCCAGCAGGTGATTGTCGAAAACCGCGCAGGGGTAGCCGGTGTGCTCGGTAGCGCATTCGTCGCCAAGTCGCCGCCTGACGGCTATACGCTGCTCCAGTGCAATATCGCGCCCAATGCAATCGGCGTATCGATGTTCAAAAAGATGCCGTACGATCAGCTGCGCGACTTCGCGCCGATCACGCAAATCGGCAGCCTGCCGAATATTCTGCTCAGCCATCCGTCCTTGCCGGTGGGATCGGTCAAGGAGCTGATCGCCTATGCCAAGGCTCGGCCCGGCAAACTCAGCTACAGCTCCGGGCAGGTCGGCACCTCGCCGCAGCTCTCGATCGAGCTGCTCAAGCAGGCGGTGGAGATCGATATGGTCAACATTCCCTACAAGATCGGGTCGCAAGGATTGACCGATGCGATCGGCGGTCAGGTTCCCCTCAACGTGTCCAATCTGCCTCAGTCGATCGCTCCGGTGCAAAGCGGGCGCTTGAGAGGCCTTGCGGTCACGAGTGCCAAACGGGCCGCGCCGCTCCCGTCCGTACCCACGATGCAGGAGTCCGGCGTTGCGGGCTACGAAGTGACTTCGTGGTACGGCGTGTGCGCGCCGGCCGGCACGCCGGCGGCGGTGCTGGACAAGGTGAACGCCGACGTCGCTTCGATACTGCGCATCCCCGAGCTGCAACAGCGCCTGAGCGAACTGATCACCGAGATCACGCCCACGAGCCGGGACGAGTTCGACCGGTTCATTCGCGCCGAAATCTCGCGCTGGGCGAAGGTGATCAAGGATGCGCATATTCCCCAGATATAGCGGGATTCCGGGAGAGACGCCAGGACGCATATGTCGCGGCTTGCGCCCTGGAACCTTGTCGTGGCGCCTCTTCCCTCACTTGCAGTGCGCGCATCGGCATGCAGGC
>JBOIEI010000490.1:0-1900 GCA_050741055.1 Burkholderiales bacterium
ATTTCGAGCAGGTCGGCGACTGGCTCATCGCACATATCAAGGCCCGTCCGTGCTCGATCGTTCGGGCCCCCGACGGCTATGAGGGCGAGCACTTCTTCCAGCGCCACGCGATGCCGGGAACATCGAACCTCCTCGGCGCTGTGAAAGTGGCCGGCATCGAAAAGCCTTACCTGCAAGTGGATCGCATCGAGGGGCTGGCCGCACTTGCGCAAATCGCCGCGCTCGAATTGCATCCGTGGAACTGCCAGCCGGGCGATCCCGAAACGCCGGGTCGCCTGATATTCGATCTCGACCCGGGGCCCGAGGTGGCATTCAAAGCGGTCGTCGCGGCGGCGCGCGAGACCCGCGAGCGCCTGCAGCACCTCGGGCTCGAGTGCTTCTGCAAGACCACCGGCGGCAAGGGTTTGCACGTCGTCACGCCGCTGGCGCGAACGCGCAAGGGCGGACCGGACTGGAAACAAGCGAAGGCGTTCGCCAACGAGGTTTGCATTCGCATGGCCGCCGACAGCCCGCAGCGTTACCTCGTCAACATGGCCAAGCGGCTTCGTACCGGGCGCATCTATCTCGACTATCTGCGCAACGATCGCATGGCCACCGCAGTTGCGCCGCTATCGCCGCGCGCACGCGCACATGCGCCGGTATCGATGCCGCTCACCTGGTCGCAAGTAAAGAGCGATCTGGACCCCGCGCGCTATACGCTTGCGACCGTGCCCGCGCTCATGCGCAGGAGTAGCGCATGGGCGGATTACTGCGAGGCGGAGCGATCGTTGCGCGCGGCGATCGAACGATTGGGCAGGTCGCGCGAGGCCGCCTGAAGCGGGATGGCCACGAGTCCGCGCTCGGCAGCTCGCATGGCGTCCTCGCCGGCGCGAGCACGAGTGCGCCGTCCAGGCGCGCCAGGGGCTCGGCAACGCGCGAAGGGTTCACTCGCCACTTCACGCACGGATTTCGACCTGCCGCTCGATACGCCGCCGATGGAGGCGCGCACGCGCAACGAGCTGCCCGCGGGGCCGGGCTGGCAGTACGAGCCGAAGTGGGATGGATTTCGCTGCCTCGCCTTCAAGGCCAACGGCGCGGTCGAGCTGCGCGCCAAGTCAGGCAAGTCCCTGGGCCGTTATTTCCCGGAGGTGGTCGCGCTGCTTGCGGGGCTCGCCGCGCCACGGTTCGTGCTCGACGGCGAGCTGGTGATCGAGATCGACGGGGCGGTGTCGTTCGACGCGCTGCAGATGCGCCTGCATCCTGCCGCGAGCCGCATCCGCAAGCTGTCGCTGGAAACGCCGGCGCGCCTGATGCTCTTCGACATGCTCATCGGCCCGGACGGCAAGCGCGTGCTGGATCGACCGCTCACCGAGCGCAGGATTGCTCTCGAGTCGTTCGCGAAACGATACCGCGCGGCTGAGCGCTTTGCGATCTCGGCTTGCACGCGCGACTACGACGAGGCCCGCAGGTGGCTCGCCGGCCTGCGTCACGGCACCGACGGCGTGGTCGCGAAGCGGCTCGACGACCCCTATGCGCCGGGCGAACGCACGATGGTGAAGGTGAAGCACGTGCGCAGCGCCGATTGCGTGGTGGGCGGATTTCGCTATGCCGCCAAAAGCCGACTGGTCGGATCGCTGCTGCTCGGTCTCTACGACGAGGCCGGCAAACTCGACCATGTGGGTTTCACGTCCACCATAAAGAACGCCGAGCGTGCCGCATTGACGCGCAAGCTCGAGGCGCTGCGCGAGCCGCCGGGCTTCACCGGAAACGCGCCGGGCGGACCGAGCCGCTGGAGTACGCAACGTAGTGGCGAGTGGGCGCCGGTGCGCCCGGTGCTGGTGGCCGAAGTGCGCTTCGATCACGTCACCGGCGGCCGGTTTCGCCACGGCTCGCGGTTCGTGCGCTGGCGGCCGGACAAGTC
>JBOIEI010000491.1:0-4295 GCA_050741055.1 Burkholderiales bacterium
ACCGGGGCCATTTCCAGCAACGACAGATTGCCGTAGACCCGCAGCTTTCGAGCCGAATCGCGAGCAGACTCGTTCATGAGGAATGTTCGACGCGGAAACGGCGACTCTATAGGAACGCCGTCGCTGCGGTCAAACCGGGAATCCACTTGCTGAACCCACACTTCTCATCATGCCGTGACTGTCATAAGCTCGGGCGTCATGGCCGACGTTCTTCCACATCGCTCCGGCGCAGCAATCCGAATGGATGACGCGTGAGCGCTCGGCCGGCTACCCCTCGCTATTCCCCGTTCTCCGTTCGCAGCTATCGTTTTCAATGGCCCGCGGATCTGTGCGCGTCCTGGGGCTTCGAGATGGAGATCATCGTTCTCGGCTGGTACGTCCTGGTCGAGACGCAGTCGGTATTGATGCTCTCCGTCTTTGGCGCGCTGCAGTATTTCGGCACGATGCTTGCCCCCATGGCCGGTGTGCTGGGGCACCGCATCGGCAACAAGCGGGTGGTCTGCACCATGCGCGGCTGCTATGCGCTGCTGGCGGCAACGGTCACGACGCTGGCGCTGACTGGCTTGCTTCAGCCCGTGCACGTGTTCATTTTCGGCACGCTGCTGGGTCTTTTCCGGCCATCGGACCTCGTCATGCGCTATGCATTGATCGGGCAGACGATCCCGTCCGTACGACTGTTCACCGCGACCAGCATATCGCGCACCACGCAGGATTCCGCACGCATCATGGGCGCGCTCACCGGCGCCGGGCTCGCGGCTGCGTTGGGCATCGGGTACGCCTACGTGGTGATCGCCAGCCTCTATGCGACGAGCTTTCTCCTCTCGCTGCAAGTTGCAGGGAAACCCGTGGCGCAAGCCACCACAGCGCAGGCGGCAGCCGCTGCGCAAACCCGCACATCGGCCTGGAGAGATTTGCGCGAGGTTCTGGTCTACGTCTGGCACACGCCTCACCTGCTCGCTGCCATGTGCGTCGCGTTTCTCGTGAATCTGTCGGCGTTTCCGTTGATGACGCAAATGATGCCGTACGTGGCGAAAGAGATCTATCACACTGGCCAGGCCGGGGTAGGCTATCTGGTTGCAAGCTTCGCGGCCGGCGCTTTGCTGGGCTCCATCGCACTGAGCCGCTACGGGCATTACATACGGCCCGGGCGCATGATTCCTGCATTCTGTGCGGTCTGGTATGTCGTGATCCTGTGCTTCTCCCGAATGCCGGATGCGATCAGCGGAAGCATCGCGTTGATGGCTGCCGGACTGGCGCAGAGCCTATGCCTGGTGCCTTTGTCGGCGATGCTGCTGCGAAGCTCGGACGAACGCTACCGGGGCGGTGTCATGGGCGTGCGGCAGTTGATGATCTATGGCGTACCGATCGGATTGCTGATCGCCGGACCGCTCATCGCGCGTCATGGCTACGTCACGACCGTTACCCTGTACTGCACCACATCGCTCGTTGCGATTGCGCTGATTGCCGCGTATTGGCGGGCGCACTTGTGGCGACTCGACGCGCCTGCGAATGCGCGCTAGGCGCAGCGGGTCAAAGAGCGCGCAGAATCAAGCTCCGCGCCGAGTGGCTATGCTTGTCTTCCCTCGCCACTCGGGAGAGGGAGCGAGGGTGAGGGAAAATGTCCGCACGACTTCCCTCACTTGCAGTGCGCGCATCGGCATGCAGGCCGATGCCGTGCGCGCGTCGCTTACGCCTTCGCGTGCTTGCCGGGAGGATGGGCGCGGCGGATCGTCGGCGACACGACCTTGTCCGAGACGTGGAAGTCCCAAACGGCAGCGCCGCCTCGCTTGGTGAACTCCTCCAGCCGCCGCGGCAGATCATCCAGACTTTTGAAGGTCTGCCCGTCGAGCCCGAAACCACGCGCGATGGCCGCGAAATCGGGGCGGCCGAACACCGACCCGTCCTCGGGCAAGCCCTCCGAGCGGAGCTTGTGCACCTCGGAGCCGTACGCGCCGTCGTTCATCAGGATGATCAGGATGTTCATCCCGTGGCGCTTGATGGTTTCGAGCTCCTGAATGTGCATCATCAGGCTGCCGTCGCCATCGAACAGCACCACGGTTCGATCCGGACGCGCGGCCGCCACGCCCATGGAAAAGGAGATGCCGTTGCCGATCGCACCGAACTCGCGGATGGTGAGGAACCGCTCGTTCGGACGGGAAGGCATTTGCGCGAAGAACCACGAGCAATGGCCCGAGGAATTCACCAGCTCCCAGTCGGCGGGCAGACTGTTCTCGAGCGCCTCGACCGCATCGCGCGGGTCCAGCAAGCCCGGCTCGATCTCGAATACGTGGCTGTCGGGTTTCGAGTCGCGGATGCGCGAGGCCATCGCCTCGGTGCGCCATGTCTTCGTGCGTGCCGGCAAGGCCGCTGTCAGCGCCTCCGCGCCGAGCCGGGCGTCGGCACGCAGGTGGTTTCGCGACACGACCTGGCCCTGATTCATCGCCACGGGATCGACGTCGATGTGCAGCGTCTTCGCCTTCGGCCAGAGCTGACCGCCGCCGCCCGCGTGGTAGGCGAGCGAGCCGCCGACCGCGATGATCAGATCGGCCTGCGCCAGGTATTCGATCCCGACCTCGGGGGTGAAGCTGCCCGCGATTCCGATACAGTACAAATCGTCGTGGAAGAGTCCTCTTGCAGGCAGCGTCGTGGTCAGCAGCCCACCCGCCTTGGCGGCCAGCGCCCGGCACGCAGGCCCTGCCTTCGCCTCGACCGCGCCCAGACCCGCAAACACGACCACGCGCTCGGCGGCCGCGATCAGTTGCGCGGCTTTCGCCACGTCGTCCGGATGCGGTGGAATCGGCGAGAAGCGTGGCAGCAATTCCTGCGAGGGCGTCGGCAACTTCTCCGGTCCATCCCACGGCCGCTCCTGCAGATCGAACGGAATGCCGATCACCACCGGGCGTCGTTCGCGCCGTGCCTGCAGGAACGCGTCGCGAATCGCAATAGGCATGCGCTCGGGCAGGTGCGCGCTGTTATAGGCCGCACCCGTTGCCGTGATGAGCGGCGCCTGATCGATCCCCTGGTTGTACCAGCTGCTCTTGAGCGGCGCCTCTCCGGCAAATACGACCAGCGGCAAATGGGCGCGCACGGCCGCCGGAAGCGCCGTGATCAATTGCGTGACGCCGGGCCCGCAGGTCACCGTTGCAACGCCCACCTCCGACGTCTTGCGCGCATAGGCCATCGCGGCGCCGAGGGCGCAATGCTCGTGTCTGACGTAAACCATGCGACACCCCAGCTGGGCCAATCGCGCCGCCCAGTTCATGTTCGCATCGCCCATCAGCGTAAAGCAGGTGCTCACGCCTTCCTGGACGAAGGCTTTGGCAAGGACATCGTAGACATGTGGTTTGGCTTCGTTGGTCACCGTTGCACTCCCGCGGGTTGGCATCCACTTCTCTCACGCCGTAGGCGCCTTCGATTCGGCGCCAGGCATCGAAATCGAACGAGCATAGGCAGGATGATAACCCCGCCCCGCTCGTCAGGCCGGTGGGGGATTGCCCAGGAACTGCCAGGGGCCGTCCGGTCTGCGCTCACTGCGGCCGTTGCGCCGCTCCGAGCTCGGTCAGCATCGCTTCGGTTTCGAGGATCAGCGCAGCATCGCCCGTGCGTTCGCCGAGCGCGCGCGCGTGCTCGAGCCACTCGCGCGCGTCCGGCTCTCCGCGCTGCGCTCCGCTGCGGCCGGCACGAAGCCAATAGCCGCCTGCCAGCTCCGTGCGTCCGGCACGCTCGGCAACGGTGCCTGCGACGACCAGCACGCGGGCCATGCCGCGATAATCGCCGTCCTGGCTGCGCAGCAGCGCCGCTCGGTCGAGCCGGCGCAGCGCTTCGTCGGCTTCGCCCTCGATCGCGGCGAGCCGCCCGTCGAGCTCGAGCCGGTCAGCCTGCTCGACGCGAGCATCACCGGCCGGCAACGCATCGCGGTGCCGCCGCAGCGCCGAGGCGTCGCTGCGCTCTGCGGCCATCACACCAGCGAGAAACTGCGCTTTGGCGGCCGTGGGCGGTGACAGCGCGGGATCGCCCAGCAGCGGATCGAGCACGCGCTGCGCAGCGGCCGCATCGCCCGCCCGGTAGTGGATCGTCGCGCGCAACAACTGCAATTCGGGATCGGGTCCGAGCATGCGACGAATGCGCTCTGCTTCGGCCAGCGTCACCAGGTCGAGCGCCGACTGATAGCGGCCTACGTAGGTCTGCGCAAGGGCCAGGTTGAAGCGTGCATCGATGATCGGCTCCGGCTTGTCCTCGATCAGCGCCTGGTCGAGCGTGGCCTCGTACAGCGTCGCGGCCTGCGCATAATGCCC
>JBOIEI010000492.1:0-7492 GCA_050741055.1 Burkholderiales bacterium
GGTGTCGGCGTGTTCATCGTAGGCGTGACGCTCGTCAATGGCTACGAGAGCGAGAAGGACGTGCGCATGACGATCGGGAGCACGATTGAGCTCGGCGGCTATGCATTCCGACTAGCGGCGGTCGAGGACGTGCAAGGCCCCAACTACGAGGCCGCGCGCGGGCGCATCGAGGCCATACGCAATGGGCGCGTGCAGAGCGTGCTGCATCCGGAGAAGCGCTTCTACCCGGTACAGAAGCAGACGATGACCGAGGCCGCCATCGACACCGAATTCTCCGGCGACATCTATGTCGCGCTCGGCGAGCAGGTAGCCGGCGACGCCTGGACCGTTCGGGTGCATCTGAAGCCGTTCGTCGACTGGATCTGGGCCGGGTGCGTGCTGATGGCGCTCGGCGGCCTGATCGCCGTATGCGACCGGCGTTACCGGCGCTTCAAGCGTCCAGCACCCGAGCGCGTGCCCGGCACGATGGAGTCGGCGCGCGAGCTGCCCGTAATGGGCACGGCACGGAGCGCGCAAGGATGACCGGGGTCAGACCACGTTTTTCCGAAAACAGGGTCAGACCATGTTCTTCCGGTTGTACCCGGAAATCGTGGTCTGACCCCATTTCGTTGTTGGCTGGAAAAACGTGGTCTGTCCCGATTTTGTTGTTGCTTGCTTTGATGGTGGCGCCGATGGGGCATGCGGCCGAGGGCACGGCGCCGGCAACGGATCCGCAGCTCGAAGCCCAGGTCCAGCGCGTGGCCTCGGAGCTGCGCTGCCTGGTGTGCCAGAACCAGACCATCGCCGACTCCAATGCCGAGCTGGCTCAGGATCTGCGCGGTCAGGTGCGCGCGATGCTCGCGAGCGGCAGATCGGAGGCGGAGGTGCGCGAATTCATGGTGGCGCGCTACGGCGACTTCGTCCTCTACCGGCCGCCATTCAAGGCAACCACCCTGCTGCTCTGGATCGGGCCGTTCGTCCTCCTGCTCGCGGGAATATGGGGATTGCGGCGCATCGCTATCAATCGCCGGCGCATCGTCGGCGACGTGAGCTTGAGCGCCGACGAGCAGGCGCGGTTGCACCGAATCGTGACCGGTGCGGAGAACGAGGCGCGGTGAGCACATTCTGGGTCGTCGCCGCGGCCATGACGCTGGCGGCGATGGGCGTGCTGGCCGTTCCGCTGCTGCGGCGCGCCGCAGCAGCGCCCGCGGTCGATCAGGACCGATCGAACATCGCCCTGTTCGAGGACCAGCTGACCGAGCTCGAGCGCGACCGCGATCAGGGGGTGCTGTCAGGGGCGCAGTTCGAGCAGGCGCGGACCGAGCTCAGCCGGCGCCTGCTGGCCGACGTCGATCGCGACCGGAAAGGACCCGCAGCTCTCACCGCACCGGCCGGCGCATGGCGTTTCGCGGCGCTCGCCTGTGTGCCGATCGCCGCGGTCGCCGCCTACCTCGTGCTCGGGATGCCGCAAGCGATCGATCCCGCGCTTCTGAGCGCGAAGGGCGGCGCCGGGGAACAGGCGGCCAGGCTCGACGTGCTTATGCAGCGCCTGGTGCAGCGCCTGGAGGCCAATCCCGACGATGCCGAGGCCTCGATCCTGCTCGCGCGCTCGCTGCAGCTGCTGGGGCGTGCGCCCGAGGCCGCGAAAGCATTCGCGCGGGCGATCGAGCTGGTCCCGGATTCGCCGCAGCTGTACGCAGACTATGCCGATGTCCTGGTCGGCTCGGCCGGTGGCACCTGGACGCCGGCTGCGTCCGCGGCGGTGGCGAAAGCGCTCGCGCTCGACCCCTCGAACCCCAAGGCTTTGTGGCTTGCAGGCACCGAGGCGTATATGCGCAACGACTTCCGCACGGCGCTGGCTTACTGGGAGAAGCTCGCGCCGATGACCGAGCCCGGATCGGAAGTGGCTCGCATCGTCCAGCAGAACATCGAGGACGTGCGTGCGCGCGTTGCGCCCGACCCGGCCGGTGCGCCGGCACGTACCGACGCGGCGCGTGCCGAGGCGGCGGCCAAGCCTGCCGAGAAAGCGACGCCGGGGGCCGCGAGCACGGTATCCGGCACCGTGGTCCTGGACTCGAAGCTTGGCGGAGAAACGAAGCCGACCGATACCGTGTTCGTGTTCGCGCGCGCCGCCGAGGGGCCGAAGATGCCGCTGGCCATTCGCCGCATCCGGGTCGCGGACCTGCCCTACCGGTTTGCGCTCGACGACGCGGCCGCCATGGCGCCCGGCATGACCATCTCGGCCTTTCCGCAAGTCGTGATCGGCGCGCGCGTATCGCGCAGCGGCGAGGCGATGCCGAAGGCGGGCGATCTCGAAGGCTACAGCCAGCCGGTGAAGCCCGGGACCGACGGCGTTACGGTTCGCATCGATGCCCGCGTCCGTTGAAGCGAGCGCCGGGGCCGGGCTCGAAGTGCGCGGCATGCGCTGCGAGCGCGGCGGGCGGGCGCTGTTCGATGCGCTCGATTTCGACGTGCCTGGGGCGAGCGCACTGACCGTGGTCGGGCCGAACGGCAGCGGCAAGACCACCTTACTGCGGGCGTTGGCGGGCTTGACCGAAACGAGCATGCGGCGCATCGCGTGGAAGCACGAACCGATTGCGATTCGAAGCGCCGCCTGGCGCTCGCAGCTCGCCTATATCGGTCACAAGCCGGGCCATAAGGACGAGCTCAGCGTCGCCGAGAATCTGGAGCTCGCGTGTGCGCTGGAAGGCGGGCTGGCGACGGCCGCCGATCGCCATCGCGTGCTGGACGAGGTGGGCTTGGCAGCGCGCGGCGGTTTGCCGGTGAAGCGTCTGTCGCAGGGACAGAAACAGCGTCTTTCGCTCGCGCGCCTGGCGCTTTCGGTGCGCGCGCTGTGGCTGCTCGACGAGCCGGCGGCGGCGCTCGACGTGGACGCGCGCGCCTTGCTCGGGGCGATTCTGGGCCGCCATCTCGCCCGGCGTGGCGTGGCGGTGATCGCTACGCACGATCCGATCGACCTGGCGGGCGCTTGCACCACGCAACTGCGCCTCGGTGTCCGGGACATGCGCGCGCTCGCGACGGCGCACGCGCAGGACGCAGCGATCATGGCAGGGCAGGTCGATGCCTGCTGAGGCAGCCGGGGCGGGTGTGTGGGCGGGGTTCGTCTGGGGATTGCGCCGCGACTTGCGGCTCGCGGTGCGCTCGATCGCCGAGGTGCTGGTGGTGCTCGGCTTTTTCTTCGTCGTCGTAACGTTGTTTCCCCTCGGTGTCGGTCCGGATCCGCAGATCCTGCAGCTGATCGGGGCCGGCGTCGTCTGGGTGTGCGCGATGCTCGCCTGCCTCATGTCGCTGACGCGGCTGTTCGCGGCGGACTTTGCCGACGGGACGCTGGAGCAGATGCTGCTCGCCGAAATGCCGTTCGGTGCGATCGTATGCGGTAAGATCGGCGCCCATTGGCTCGTCACCGGCGGGCCGCTGATGCTGTGCACGCCGCTGGTGGGCGTGCAGTTCGGTCTGAACGCGGCCGAGGTGGGGGTGCTGCTGCTCACGCTCGCGCTCGGCACGCCGGTACTGAGCCTGATCGGCGCCATCATGGGCGCGCTGACGCTGGGTTTGCGCGGCGGCGGTGCGCTGCTGGCGCTGCTGCTCCTGCCGCTGTACGTGCCGGTACTGATATTCGGGGTGGGAGCGGTCGATTCGTATTCCGCCGGGCTGGGCATCGAGGGCCACCTGTCGATCCTGGGTGCGGAATTGATCGTCGCGTTGGTGGGCGCGCCACTCGCCACCGCGGCCGCGGTGCGCATTGCGATCGACTAGCGAGCTTGGGTGAAGATGGCCTGGATCTACCGCTACGCTTCTCCCGCCGCCTTCTACCCGGTGGCCGGCATGCTGGCGCCCTGGTTCATGGCGGCCGCGGCGCTGCTCGCATTGGCAGGCTTGTACATGGGCCTGATCGCAGCGCCGACCGATTTCCAGCAGGGCGATGCGTATCGCATCATCTACGTGCACGTGCCGGCGGCATGGATGTCGATGCTGATCTACGTCGTGATGGCGTTCTATGCCGTGCTCTACTTCACTTTCAACACGCGCCTGTCGGCGATGATGATGAACGCCCTGGCGCCCACGGGGGCGATGTTCACCTTCCTCGCGCTATGGACCGGCGCGCTCTGGGGCCGTCCCACCTGGGGAACCTACTGGGTGTGGGATGCGCGGCTCACCTCGGAGCTGATTCTGCTGTTCCTGTATCTCGGTTTCATGGCGCTGCACGCGGCCATCGAAGACGCGCGCCGCGCCGACAAGGCCGCGGCGCTGGTGGCGATCGTGGGCGTGGTGAACGTGCCGATCATCTATTTTTCGGTGCAGTGGTGGAACACTTTGCACCAGGGAGCGTCTGTCAGTGTGACGGCCTCGCCCGCGATGGCGAGCATCATGCTGGCCGGGATGCTGGTGATGGGGCTGGCGGCGTGGATGTACGCGATCGGCGCGGCGCTCATGCGCGTGCAGTCGATCATCGTCGAGCGTGAGGCCGGAGCCGATTGGCTCGGCCGCTATCTGAAAGGTGCAAAGGCATGATGGAATGGCTGGCGATGGGCGGCTATGCAGGCTACGTGTGGGGTTCCTACGCCGTCTGCGTGGCCGCGATCGCGATCGAGCTATGGCGTTTGAGCGCACGCCGGCGCGGCGCGCTTCGATCCGCCCGGGTGGAAGCGGGAGCAGGCGTTGCAGATTAGAGCGCGGCATCGCAGGCTCGCCTGGATCGCCGGCGGCATATTGCTGCTCGGCATCGCCGCGGCGCTGGTGCTGAATGCCTTTCGCAGCAATCTCGTGTTCTTCTATACGCCCAGCCAGGTGTTCGCCGACGAGGCGCCCAAAGGCCGCAATTTCCGCATCGGTGGCCTGGTGGAGCCGGGGAGCCTCACGCGAGCCGGTGCGAGCGTCGAGGTCCAATTCAGGGTCACGGACAACGCGCGCACGGTGCCAGTCGTGTACCACGGCATCCTGCCGGATCTTTTCAAGGAAGGCAAAGGCGTGGTGGCGCAGGGCGAGCTGCGCGCCGACGGCGTGTTCGTCGCCTCGCAGGTTCTGGCCAAGCACGACGAGAACTACATGCCGCCGGAAGCCGAGGAGGCGTTGCGCAAGGCCGGCCACCCGGTACGCCCGCCGGAACAATTCGTGGACAAGGCGCGTGCGAGCGTGCAGAAGTAAGGAATGAAAGCGCTTCGATTTCTCCTGCCGCTGGCGATCTTCCTCATGATCGCGTTCTTCCTCTGGCGCGGACTTGCGCTCAATCCGCGCGAGGTGCCTTCGCCGCTGATCGGCAAGCCGGTGCCGGCGTTCAGCGTGCCGCTGCTCGGCGATCCTTCGAAGACGCTGAGCTCCGCGGAGCTGCGCGGCAAGGTCTACCTGCTCAACGTGTGGGGCTCGTGGTGCGTGTCGTGTCGCGACGAGCACCCGGTGCTGGTCGAATACGCCAAGCGCGGTACGATTCCGCTCTATGGCCTGAACTGGAAGGACAAGCGCGAGGATGCGATCGCGTGGCTCGAGCGCTTCGGCGATCCGTATGTCGAAAGCGGCGTGGATCGCGACGGGCGGGTGGCGATCGATTTCGGCGTGTACGGCGCGCCGGAAACCTACCTGGTCGATCGCGACGGCATCATCCGCTTCAAGCAGACCGGGCCGCTCACCTGGAAAGTAATCGAAGAGCGTATCGCGCCGCTCGCGGCCAAGCTATGAGTGAGGCGGGTTAGGGCGGTGCGCGGTACCAACCAACATCCGCCGGGAGCGAGGCGGGGAGGAGGAAACATGCGGCGAATCGGCGGGGCAACCTTGAGTCTTGCAATGTGTCTGGCGGCGTGCGGCGCGCTTGCACAGAATTTTCCGGTGAAGCCCGTTCGCATCGTCTCGCCGTATCCTCCCGGGGGCGGCAACGATACGCTCGCGCGCACGTTGGCCACCAAGCTCACGGAGAACCTGGGCCAGCAGGTGATCGTGGACAACCGCCCCGGCGCCAATACCATCATCGGCACCGAGTACGCGGCGCGTTCGGCACCGGACGGCTACACGATGGTGCTGGTGCCGAACGTGCTCGCGATCAATCCGTATCTCTATCCGAAGATCCCCTACGACGCGGTGAAGGACTTCACGCCGATCACCCTGGTTGGCATTTCGCCTCTGGTGGTGGCGCTGCATCCTTCGGTCCCGGTCAAGGACATGCGCGGATTGCTCGCGCTCGCCCGCTCGCGTCCCGGGCAGGTGCAGTACGGCACCTCGGGCATCGGCTCGGTCGGCCATGTCGGCGTGTCGCTCTTGCAGAGCATGACAGGCGTGAAGCTGCAGCACATTCCCTACAAGGGCACCGCGCCGATGCTGGTGGACGTGATCAACGGCCAGCTCTCGTTCACTTTCGCCTCGGCTTTGGGCTCGATGCCGCACGTGAAGAGTGGCCGGCTGCGCGCGATCGCGGTCACCTCGGCCAAACGCTCGCCGGCGCTGCCCGATCTTCCCACCATCGCCGAATCGGGCGTCCCCGGTTACGAGTTCATTCTCTGGTACGGCCTGATCGCGCCGGCCGGCGTACCGGCCGATATCGTCGGCCGCCTCAACGCCGACATCGGAAGCGTGCTGCGCGATGCGGAGATCCGCACCAAGCTCGCGAACCAGGGCGTGGCCGCGAATCCGAGCACGCCGCAGGAGTTCGCCGAGCTGATTCGCGCGGACCTGAAGAAGTATGCCAAGGTGGTCAAGCAGACCGGCGCCAAGGTGGAGTAGTGACTGCCGGCAAACCGGCCGGCAGCCAATTATGTAGGAGGAGCGGTTCCATGACGTTTTCGAAAACCTCGCTGTTCGCGCGCTGCGTTCGCGTCGCTGCCGGCATTGCGTTGGGCGCGATCGGCGTCGCTGCAACCCATCCGTCGTCGGCGGCCGAGAGCTATCCGAGCCGGCCAGTGCGGCTGATCGTGCCCTATGCGGCAGGCGGCAACGCCGACATCGTCGGGCGCATCGTCGCCGAGGGACTCACCAAGCGCCTCGGCCAGCAGGTCGTCGTCGATAACCGGTCGGGCGCAGCGAGCATCATCGGTACCCAGTTGGCGGCGAACGCGCCCGCCGATGGCTACACGTTACTGCTGGTCGCGAACACATTCGCGGTCAATCCGAGCCTCGCGCCCAAGCTGCCGTACGACACGCTGAAGGATCTCGTCCCCATCTCGCTCGTGGGACAGACGCCGCAGGTGCTGGTGGTCACGCCCTCGCTTCCGGTGAATTCGGTCAAGGAGTTCATCGCTTACGCCAAGTCGAAACCGAATGTGCTCAATTACGGCTCGACGGGCATCGGTTCGACCGCGAACATGGCCGGTGCGCTGCTGAATTCGATGGCCGGCATCCAACTCGTGCACGTGCCGTACAAGGGCACCGCGCAAAGCCTCACCGACGTGATCGCCGGCCACTTGCACGTCGCGATTCCGAGCATGACTTCCTCCATCGCGCACATCCGCGCCGGCAAGATCAAGGCGCTGGGGCTCACCAGCAGCAAGCGCTCGGCGCAGTTGCCCGA
>JBOIEI010000493.1:0-7623 GCA_050741055.1 Burkholderiales bacterium
GCGTCGAGGCGCTCGGCTTCGCCGGACCCGACATCGACGCCGAGCTGATCGTGATGTGCGCGCGCATCTGGGGCGCGCTGGGCCTCGCGGACGTGAGCCTCGAATTGAACACGCTCGGCGACCCGGAAGCACGGCTGCGTCATCGGACGCGGCTGGTGGCCTACCTGGAACAGCACCACGCCGATCTCGACGAGGATGCGCGCCGGCGTCTGCATAGCAATCCACTGCGTGTGCTCGACAGCAAGAATCCGGCAATGCAAACACTGATCGAAGCCGCGCCGCGGCTGGTGGACGATCTGGACGAGGCGTCGCTGTCACACTTCGAACAGGTGCAGGCTGTCCTGCGCCAGGCCGGCATCGCCTTTCGCATCAACCCGAGGCTGGTGCGCGGGCTCGACTACTACAACCGCACCGTGTTCGAATGGGTCACCGGCAAGCTCGGTGCGCAGTCGGCGGTGTGCGCGGGTGGGCGCTATGACGGATTGTTGGAGCAGCTCGGCGGCAAGCCGGCGCCGGCGTGCGGATTCGCGCTCGGCCTCGAGCGCCTGATCGGCCTGCTCGAGGCCGAGGGTGCGCACGTACCGAGGCCGGCACCCGATTTTTATGTCGTTCACCAGGGCGATGCGGCCGCGCAATGGGCATGGAGCGTGTGCGAGCGGCTGCGCGATCAGGGGCTCGAGGTGGTGCTCCACTGCGGCGGCGGCAATTTCAAGGCGCAGCTCAGAAAAGCCGATGCGAGCGGCGCACGCTTCGCGCTGGTCCTGGGCGAGGATGAAGCCGCGGCCGGCAAGGTCAGTCTCAAACCACTTCGGCACGCGGCGGCTCAGATGCTGGTCGATATCGATGAGGTTCCGGACCTGGTGAGCGCGGGCCGGAGCTGAAGCGGCGGGACGGCGCAGGTGCGTCCGCCATCATAAGGAAACCTGATCGGCGCCATTCTTCCTGCTGAAGAATGGCGCTAATCAGGAAAGGAAATGACCAATGGCCTTCTACGACCTGGAAGAACAGGAGCAACTGTCCGAGCTGCAAGCCTGGTGGAAGCAGTGGGGTGTAGCGCTGCTGCTCGGCATTGCGCTGCTGCTGATCGCAGTGGCCGCTTATCAAGGCTGGATCTGGTACAAGCGTGACCAGGCCGCGAAGGCGTCCGAGCTGTACGCGGCGATGCTGAAGGCCGAGAGCGGCGGCGATCCGAAGCAGGCGCGCGAGACGGCCGCCACGCTGGCCGAGCGCTACCCATCGGTCGGTTACGCCCCGCTCGCGCAGCTGCTGAGTGCGCGCCTGAGCTTCGAGGCGGGCGATCTGGCGGCGGCAAAACAGAACCTGCGCTGGGTGATCGAGCACACTCGCGACGACGACATGAAGGCCATCGCGCGCTACCGCCTGGCCGGCGTGCTGCTGGACGAAAAACAGTACGACGAGGCGCTTGGGTTGCTCGATGCCAAGCCCGTGCATCAGATGGCCAATCTGTTTGCCGATCTGCGCGGCGATGTCTATTTTGCCAAGGGCTCGGAATCGGAGGCGCGTGCGGCCTACCAGAGCGCGCTGGAGAAGACCGAAGTCGGCAGCCCGTATCGCAATCTGATCCAGATCAAGATCGACGCCCTGGGACAGGCGCAATGATCGGACGCATCGCCGTCCTGCTGGCTGTCCTCGCGCTGTCGGGCTGCGAAACGGTCGGCGGCTACTACGATCGCTTTTTCGGCTCTTCCACGCCGGCGCAGAAGCCAGCCGAGTTGCAGCCGTTCACGCCGAGCGTGGACGCGCGGGTGGTATGGCAGGCAGACGTGGGAGGCTCCGACCGGTTCGCCTTCGCGCCGGCCGTAGTCGGCGGCGCGGTGTACGCTGCCAATGCATCGGGCGAAGTCACGAAGCTCGACGCGGCGACTGGCAAGGTGCAATGGCGGGTCGATACCGGCTCGCGGCTGTCGACCGGGCCCGGAGCCGACGGCCGGATCGTGATCGTCGGCTCGCCGCGGGGCGAAGCGCTGGCCCTCGATGCGAGCGGAAAGCTGCTGTGGAAAGCTTACCTTTCGGGCGAAATTCTCAGCGCCCCGCAGGTCGAGGAAGGCATCGTTGCGGTGAAGAGCGGCGATGGCCGCATCCACGGTCTCGCCGCCCAGGACGGGCGCCGGCGCTGGCTCTATCAGCGCACGCTGCCGGCATTGACGGTGCGCAGCCCCGCTGGCCTCACGGTCATGAACGGCGGGGTCTTTTCCGGTTTCCCGGGCGGGAAGCTGGTCGCCCTGCTGCTCAACAAGGGCGCGCTCGCGTGGGAGGCCACGGTCGCCACGCCGCGCGGATCGACCGAGCTCGAGCGCATCACCGATATCGTGGGCGCACCCCTGGTCGACGGCCGCATGGTGTGCGCCATCGCCTACCAGGGCAAGGCCGGCTGCTTCGATGCGTTGAAGGGGTCGCAACTGTGGGCACGGGATCTTTCCAGCATCATGCCGCTCGCTGCCGACGCCCGCTACATCTACGCGACCGACGACCAGGGCAATGTCCACGCACTCGACAGGGCAACCGGCGCGAGCATCTGGCGCCAGGAGCAATTGACCGGACGCGGCGTGACCGGGGCCGTCCCGATCGGCAGCTATGTCGCGGTCGGCGACTACCAGGGCTATGTGCATCTGCTCAACCGAGCCGACGGCGCGTTCGCGGCGCGCGTGGCGACCGACGGCAGTGCCATCCTGTTGCCGCCGGTTGCGACCCGCGACAGCGTGCTCGTTCAGACCCGTAACGGCGGCATTTTCAGCATCGCCCTGAAGTGACCGTAGCGGCCATGCGGTCAGCGGGATTCGCAGCGCCGTCCCCAACACGCTAGGAAACAATGCCGTGCTGCCTACGCTCGTCATCGTCGGACGCCCCAACGTGGGCAAGTCGACGCTGTTCAACCGGCTGACCCGCTCGCGGCTGGCCATCGTCGCCGACACGCCCGGCGTCACCCGCGATCGGCACTATGGACGCGGGCGCGTCGGCGCGCGGCCTTTTCTGGTGGTCGATACGGGAGGTTTCGAGCCCGCGGCCAACGCGGGATTGCCGCTGCAGATGGCGCGGCAGACGCTGGCCGCCATCGCCGAAGCCGACGCGGTCGTTTTCCTCGCTGACGGCCGCGAGGGGTTGACAGCCCAGGACGCAGTGATCGCTCAGCACCTGCGGGAAAGCGGGCAGCGCATCTGGCTGGCGATCAACAAGGCCGAAGGTCTCGACCGCAGCGTCGCGGCGGCGGAGTTCCACGAGCTCGGGCTGGGCGCGCCCTGGCCGGTCTCGGCGGCGCACGGCGATGGCGTTGCCGCGCTGATCGAGGGCATCCTGGATGCGGTCGCCGGCGCGCCGGAGCCGGAGCCCGATGACGAAGCCGAGCGCGGGGAAAAGCGGCCGCGGATCGCGGTGGTGGGACGGCCGAATGCCGGCAAGTCCACCCTCATCAATACCTTGCTCGGAGCCGAGCGCCTCATCACCTCCGAGACCGCCGGCACGACCCGCGACAGTATCGAAGTCGAATTCGACTATCGGGGTCGCGGTTACACGCTCGTGGACACGGCCGGACTGCGGCGGCGGGCGAGGGTTTCGGACCCGATCGAGAAATTTTCAGTCATTCGCGCCATGCAGGCGATCGAGCAGGCCAATGTCGCGATTCTGGTCGTCGACGCCCTCGAAGGCGTGAGCGACCAGGACGGCAATATCGCCGGCTACGTGATCGATGCGGGCCGCGCCACCGTGGTGGCCGTCAACAAGTGCGACCGGCTCGGCGCCGCCGAGCGCTCGCAGCTCAAGGCGCAGCTGGAGCGCCGTCTCAACTACCTCGACTTCGCTCGCTTCCAGTTCATCTCCGCGCGCAACGGCCAGGGGCTCGATGCGCTCATGCGGGCCGTGGACGAAGCGTATCGGGCCGCGTTTCTGAAGATGCCGACGCCGAGACTCACCCGCGTGGTCCGGGACGCGATTGCCGCCTACCCGCCGCCGCGCAAGGGGCTCAACCGGCCGAAGCTGCGCTATGCCCATCAGGGGGGGAACAATCCCCCCATCGTGGTGGCCCACGGCACGGGTGTGGCCAATTTGCCGCAAAGCTATCGCCGCTACCTGGAAGGTCGAGTGCGCGCCGTCTTCAAGCTGCACGGGACGCCGCTCAGAATCGAATACCGCCAGGGCGACAATCCTTACGTGCACGGTTCAGGGCGCCGCACCCGCTGAAGACCGGGGTGTGCCGCCGGCTGAAGACTTGGGGCGTGCTGCCGGCTGAAGACTTGGGGCGTGCCGCCCCGCAAGAGACTAGGGGCTTGCCGCCCCAAGGCGCGGCGGCAAGCCGGCCCATGACGGACGCGTAGCATGACGGCAAGATGCCTCCGCGCGGGCAGCTTGCAGGAAGCTCGGCGAATTTTCGGAACCGAATCGTGCGGCGCGGTTCTTATTGCATTTGCGCCGGCTATCGGCGCCGGGCGGCAGCGGCCCGTTTTATGGTATTCGCCGCCGAAATCGCGTACAGTGCCGCGGTGGGACCGACTTGAATGGAGTCAATATGAGCGGAAAAGGCCAATTATTACAAGACCCATTCCTCAACGCGCTGCGCAAGGAGCATGTACCGGTGTCAATCTACCTGGTAAATGGCATCAAGCTCCAGGGCCAGATCGAGTCGTTCGACCAGTACGTGGTGCTGTTGCGCAATACGGTCACTCAGATGGTATACAAGCATGCCATTTCCACCGTCGTACCCTCCCGACCGGTCAACCTGCAGGCGGAACAAGCGCAAGAGAGCTGATGCTGGAGCGTCCGGGTAACGGTCACCGGGCCATCTTGGTTGGCCTCGACTTGGGTGAGGTCGGCCATGCCGAAAGCGTCGCGGAGCTGAAGCAGCTCACCTCGAGCGCCGGTGTGGCCGCGCTGGCGACCGTGGGCGGGCGCCGCGAGCGACCCGATCCTGCTTATTTCGCCGGCAGCGGCAAGGTCGCCGAGCTCGAACGCGTGGCCATCGATCTCGGGGCCGACGTGGTCATCTTCAACCACGACCTCGCCCCGGCACAGCAGCGCAACCTGGAGCTGCGGCTCAAGCGCCGGGTCATCGATCGCACCAGTCTCATTCTCGATATCTTCGCCCAGCGGGCACGCAGTCATGAAGGCAAGCTGCAGGTCGAGCTCGCCCAGTTGCAGCACTTGTCGACCCGGCTCAAGCATGGCTGGAGCCACTTGGAGCGGCAGAAGGGCGGCATCGGCTTGCGCGGGCCTGGCGAGACCCAGCTCGAAACCGACCGGCGGCTGGTCGGCAATCGCATGAAGGTGCTGCGGGAGAAGCTCGACAAGGTGCGCTCGCAGCGCCGCGTTCAGCGCCGCGCCCGGCACCGGGCCGAGGTCTTCAACGTGTCCCTGGTCGGATACACGAACGCGGGCAAGTCGACGCTCTTCAATGCCTTGGCGCAAGCGTCCGCGTACGCGGCCGACCAGCTGTTCGCAACCCTCGATACCACCTCGCGGCGCATCCAGCTCGATGCCCAGACCGAGGCCGTCGTCTCCGACACGGTCGGGTTCATCCGTGGGCTACCGCATACGCTGGTCGCGGCGTTTCGCGCCACGCTCGAAGAGACCGTGCAGGCGGATCTGCTGCTGCACGTGATCGATGCGGCCCATCCCGGCCACGACCAGCAGGTGGTCGACGTCGACAAGGTGCTGGACGAGATCGGGGCGGGCGGGATCCCGCAGCTGCTCGTGTACAACAAGATCGATCTGCTGGGCATCGAACCGGAGGTTGTGCGCGATGAGTGTGGTACCATTTCAAGGATTTGGCTCAGCGCGCGCGACCGGTCGGGGCTCGCCGCGGTACGCGCAGCGATTCGCAGCCACAGCCAGCAATCCAAAAAGATAGCGGCCGCCTGATAGCGCGGTCATCCTGCAGCGAACTCCAATAGCCAGCCATGTCGTTGAACGATCCGCAGTGGGGCAAACGAGGCAACGAAGGCCCGCCCGACCTCGACGAACTGTTGCGCAATCTGAATGCCAAGCTGAACGGATTGTTCGGCCGCAAGGGGGGCAGTCAGCCGCCCTCGGGCGGGGGCGACGGCGGCTCGCGTGTCGGCGGCGGCGGCGTGCTGCTCCTTGCCATCCTGGTTCTGCTGGTGTGGCTTGCGAGCGGGTTCTACATCGTCGATGCCAGTAACCGTGGCGTGGTGCTGCGCTTCGGCAAGTATCACGAGACCACCCAGCCGGGGCCGCGCTGGCACCTGCCGTATCCGATCGAGTCGGCCGAGATCGTCAACCTCTCGCAGGTGCGCACGGTCGAGGTGGGCTACCGCAACAACGTCAAGAGCAAGGTGCTGAAAGAGTCGCTGATGCTCACCGACGACGAGAACATCATCGATATCCAGTTCGCGGTCCAGTACATCCTGAAGAGCCCCGAGGACTATCTCTTCAACAACCGCGGCACCGACGACGCGGTGCTGCAGGCGGCGGAGAGCGCGATCCGCGAGATCGTGGGCAAGAGCAAGATGGACTTCGTTCTGTACGAGGGGCGTGAACAGGTCGCCGCCGAGGCAACCAAGCGCATGCAGAAAATCCTCGACCGCTATAAGACCGGCATCCTGGTGAGCAAGGTGACGATGCAGAACGCGCAGCCGCCCGAGCAGGTGCAAGCCGCCTTCGACGACGCGGTCAAGGCGGGTCAGGACCGGGAGCGCCTGAAGAACGAGGGCCAGGCGTACGCCAACGACGTCATTCCGAAGGCGAAGGGCACCGCGGCCCGGCTGCTGGAGGAAGCGCAAGGCTACCGCCAGCGCGTGGTGGCGAGCGCCGAGGGCGAGGCCTCGCGCTTCACGCAGGTGCTCGCCGAGTACCAGAAGGCGCCGTCGGTTACCCGCGAACGACTCTACATCGATACCGTGCAGCAAGTGCTCGAATCGACCAGCAAGATCGTGATCGACCAGCGCGCCGGCGGCGGCAGCCTGCTGTATCTGCCGCTCGACAAGATCCTGCAATCGGCCGGGACCGGGCGCGCAGCGCTGCCGCCGTCGCGCCAGGATGCCACTGAAGCGAGCCCCGCACAGACACAGCGCTCGCGCGAGGCGTTCCGTTCCCGCGAAAGGGAGTCGCGATGATGCGAACCAAGCTGGGAGGTGTGCTGGTCGCGCTGATCGCGCTGGCCGTGCTGGCTGCGCTGTCGCTGTTCGTCGTCGATCAGCGCCAGCATGCGATCGTGTTTCGTCTCGGCGAGATCATCGACATCAAGACCAGCCCGGGGTTGTACGTGAAGGTCCCGATCGTGGACAACGTGCGCTACTTCGACACGCGCATCCTCACGCTGGACACCCCCGAGGCGGAGCGCTTCATCACCTCGGAGAAGAAGAACGTCCTGGTGGACCTGTTCGTGAAGTGGCGCATCGTCGACGCGCGCCAGTACTACATCAGCGTGGGCGGCGACGAGGCGCGGGCGCAGCTCCGGCTGTCGCAAACGATCAACTCGAGCCTGCGCGACGAGTTCGGCAACCGCACCGTACACGATGTCGTCTCGGGCGAGCGCGACCAGATCATGGAGTTCATGCGCGACAACGCGAACGATGATGCGAGCAAGATCGGCGTGCAGGTGATCGACGTGCGCCTGAAGCGCGTCGACCTGCCGCAGGAAGTGAGCGAGTCGGT
>JBOIEI010000494.1:0-2822 GCA_050741055.1 Burkholderiales bacterium
GCGCTGCACCGCGCCGCGGATGTGCTCTTTGTAGCGGCGCAGGAAACGCTCGCGGTTCAACGCGCTCTTGGTGCGGGCTGTCGTCCGGCGGTCTATGAGATAGAGCATCGGCGCTCCCTGGCGGCCCTCCCGCCTCTACGATGACTTGCGCACGCGCAGGTACCACTCGCACAAGAGCCGCACCTGCTTCTCGGTATAGCCCTTGGCTGTCATGCGCGAGACGAAGCCCTGGTGCTTGGCCTGGTCGTCGGTCGACGCCTTGGTGTTGAACGAGATCACCGGCAGCAGATCCTCGGTGTTCGAGAACATCTTCTTCTCGATGACTTCGCGCAGCTTCTCGTAGCTCGTCCATGCGGGGTTCTTGCCGCCGCTGGCGGCGCGCGCGCGCAGCACGAAGTTGACGATCTCGTTGCGGAAATCCTTCGGGTTGGCGATACCCGCCGGCTTCTCGATCTTCTCCAGTTCGGCGTTGAGCGCGGCGCGGTCGAACACTTCGCCCGTGTCCGGGTCGCGGAACTCCTCGTCCTGGATCCAGCAGTCGGCGTAAGTCACGTAGCGGTCGAAGATGTTCTGCCCGTACTCGGCGTACGACTCGAGATACGCGGTCTGGATCTCCTTGCCGATGAACTCGGCGTAGCGCGGCGCGAGCCAGCCCTTGATGAACTCGAGTTGGCGGCGCTGGGTTTCCTCGGGCAGATCCTCGCGGGCAATGCGCTGCTCGAGCACGTACATCAGGTGCACCGGGTTAGCCGCGATTTCGCCATGGTCGTAATTGAAGACCGACGACAACACCTTGTACGCGAACCGCGTCGACATGCCGGCCATGCCTTCGTCCGTCCCCGCGTAGTCGCGATACTCCTGATACGACTTGGCCTTGGGATCGGTGTCCTTGAGGCTCTCGCCGTCGTACACGCGCATCTTCGAGAAAATGCTCGAATTCTCGGGGTCCTTCAACCGCGTCAGCACCGAAAACTGCGCCATCGCGTCGAGCGTTCCGGGCGCGCACGGCGCCTGCGCGAGCGAGCTGCCGCGCATCAGCTTTTCGTAGATGCGCACTTCCTCCGAAACCTGCAGGCAGTACGGCACCTTCACGATATAGATGCGGTCGAGGAAGGCCTCGTTGCGCTTGTTGTTGCGGAAACTCTGCCACTCGGCTTCGTTCGAGTGGGCGAGGATGATGCCCTGGAACGGGATGGCGCCGAAGCCCTCGGTTCCCTTGAAGTTGCCTTCCTGGGTCGCGGTCAGCAGCGGATGCAGCATCTTGATCGGCGCCTTGAACATCTCGACGAACTCGAGCATGCCCTGGTTGGCCAGGCACAGGCCGCCGGAATAGCTGTAGGCGTCGGGATCGTGCTGCGCGTACTGATCGAGCTGGCGAATATCGACCTTGCCCACCAGCGAGGAAATATCCTGGTTGTTCTCGTCGCCCGGCTCGGTCTTGGCGATCGCGATCTGCCGCAGCACCGACGGGTGCACCCGCACGACGCGGAACTTGGAGAGATCGCCGCCGAACTCTTCCAGGCGCTTGACCGCCCACGGCGACGGAATCCCGCTCAAATAGCGGCGCGGGATGCCGTATTCCTTATCGAGCGTCTCCGCATACTCTTCCACGGCAAACAGACCCAGGGGCGATTCGTTCACCGGCGAGCCCTTGAGCGCATAGATGGGCTGGTGCTCCATCAGTTGCTTCAACCGCTCGGCGATCGAGGATTTTCCGCCGCCTACCGGACCGAGCAGGTAGAGGATCTGCTTGCGCTCTTCCAGGCCCTGGGCGGCATGGCGGAAGAACGACACGATCTGGTTGATCGCCTCGTCCATGCCGTAGAACTCGCGAAACGCGGGATAGCGCCGGATGATGCGGTTGGAGAACAGGCGCGACAGTCGCGGATCGTTGCGCGTGTCGACGACTTCCGGCTCTCCGATCGCGGCGAGCATGCGCTCCGCCGCGTTGGCGTACGCGGTGCTGTCCTGACGACACAGGTCGAGGTACTCCTCGAGCGACATCTCCGTTTCCTGCGCCGCCGAGTAGCGACTCTTGTAACCTTCGAGCAACGTCGTCATAGATTTCTCCCGGCCCTGGGGCCTTTCAACCACCGGTAGTGCGGCTTTGCTGGGTATCGAAGACTCGGCCGCTTCCCGCAACTTCAGTTCCTGTGACACAACCTCCCGGGGTGCAGTTCATCGCTGATAAGCAAATGTCGGGCCGGCATGTACCTACGTATCTCCCGGCACAACCTGCAACCGACGTCAGCCGTTCGCGAAAGTCCCCGCGACGCCGGCAGCTGGCCGCAACCTTCCGCCTCGCCCGCACCACGACCGCTTCCAGCGCGTTGCTTACAAACTCAAAACCGCGGCGAGGCGCGCGTCGAACGTGCCTGCAATCGCGTGCCGTCACCCTAACCCAATGCGGCTTCGCCACAAACCCGGAGCAGGCGCGCCAAGCAGGGGTTATTGACGTGTTCGCATGCGCCGTCGCCGCGCCGCTGGCACGAAGCGCGAGAACTTTCGGCTGGATCGGTAAAGCCCGCAGGCTCATTGCGCCGGCACCGCGATCTCGACCAGGTTCTGGTCCGGATCGCGCACATAGACCGAGCGGATGGCGCCCATGCCGCCGCTGCGCACGACCGGACCGGCGACAATGGGTACGTCGTGCAGGCGCAGCCGCTCGATCACCTCATCCAGCGGAACTGCGGCGATGAAGCACAGGCACAGGAAGAAACGATCAAGCGAGCCCGGCGTCGGCGTGCGCGCCTTGAGCGTCGCCATGACGGCGGGTTGATGGACATTGATCTTCTGCGTGCCGAAGCGCAATGCGATTCGGC
>JBOIEI010000495.1:0-4670 GCA_050741055.1 Burkholderiales bacterium
ACCGGCGTTCCGGCTCGGTGTCTTCGCCTTTCTGTCGGTGGCGATCATGGTGGTGGATGCACACTTCAAGTACCTCGAGCCCGCCCGGCAAACGCTTTCCGTTGTGCTCTATCCCTTGCAGCAGCTCGTGACGGCGCCGGTGGCCATCGCCGGGCGCGTGAGCGATTTCTTCTCCAACCGCGTCGAGCTCGCAGCCGACAACGAGCGCCTCCGGACCGAGGCGCTCGCCAATGCGTATCGGCTCGATCACGCGCAGGCACTCGAGCGCGAGAACGCGGAGCTGCGCGCACTGCTGCAGGCGCGAGAGCGGGTCGAGCCGGCCTCGGTCATGGCCGAGATTCTCTACGGCGCCCGTGATCCGTTCAGCCGCAAGTTCGTCATCGGCAAGGGGATCGAGGACCAGGTGCATGCCGGCGCCGCGGTGATCGACAACGCCGGCGTAATCGGCCAGGTAACGCGGGCGTACCCGTTCCTCGCCGAAGTGACACAGATCACCGACAAGAACCAGGCGGTGCCCGTTCGGAACCTGCGCAGCGGCCTGCGCGCGATCGTGTTCGGCAACGGCCGGGAAGGCACGCTCGATTTGCGCTTCATGCCGGTGAACGCCGATGTCCAGGTCGGCGACACGCTGGTCACCTCCGGGATCGACGGCGTCTATCCTGCGGGTCTGCCGGTCGCCAAAGTCATCGCCATCGAGCGCAACGCCAACATGGCATTCGCCCGCATCACCTGCGAACCGTTGAGCGGTGTCGATCGCCGCGGCCACGTGCTGATTCTGAGCAGGGTGCGCGAGCTGCCCGAGCGACCGGGCCCGATGCCCAAGGCACCGCCCGAGCGCAAGAAGGCACGGCGAGGCGAATCCTGATGCCGGCCGGTCCCCAGCAGATCCTGCTGCCCGTGACGACCGGGCTCATCGTCGTCACCGTGCTCGGCGCGCTGGCCGTGAATCTCGTGCCGCTGCCGCTCGACGTGCTCGAGCTGCGGCCGGATTTCTGCGCCCTGGTGCTGGTGTACTGGGGCATCCATCAGCCGCGGCGCGTCGGCTTCTCGCTTGCCTTCCTGTTGGGTCTTGCGGTCGACATGGCCGATGCGAGCCTGCTGGGCCAGCATGCGCTCGCCTACGTGGTGCTGCTGTTCGCGGCCATCGCGCTCAATCGGCGGGTGCTCAATTTCAGCCTCATCGGACAGAGCCTGCACATCCTGCCGTTGCTGCTCGCGGGCGAATTGCTGATGATTGCGGTGCGCCTGCTCGCGGGAGACCAGCTGCCGGCGCCCACGCACCTGCTCGGTCCGGTCATCGGCGCGCTGGTGTGGATTCCGCTGTCGGCGTTGTTCCGTCTGCCGCGGCTGCCGAAGGCCAATCCGGATCGGGTTTAGCCCGGATATTTCACCAGGCCAGCCCGAATCGAAGGCAATGTGCTGAAGTAGAACGTTCATGACAGTGAATATCGCATGAAAAATTACGGCCGTCGGCTTGCGATGAAATATCCGGGCTAGCCCATGTCTGGCGCCGAGATCCCGAACGCACCCCAGGAGATTCACCGCTTCCGCGGCCGGCTCCTGATCGCCGCACTGATCGTGAGCGCAATGTTCCTGGTGCTGGTGGGCCGGTTCGTCCATCTGCAGGTGTTTCAGCACGCGCACTACGACACGCTGGCCGAGTCGAATCGGATTGCGATTGCACCCGTAGTGCCCAATCGCGGGCTCATTCTCGATCGCAACGGCGTCGAGCTGGCGCACAACTATTCGGCCTACACGCTCGAGATCACGCCGGCCAAGATCCAGAACCTCGACGCCCTGATCGACGAGCTTGCAACCGTGGTCGACATCGCGCCCAAGGATCGCAAGCGCTTTCGCAAGCTGCTCGACGAGAGCAAGAACTTCGAGAGCCTGCCGATCCGCAGCCGCCTGAGCGACGAGGAGGTGGCGCGCTTTTCGGTCAACCGCTACCGCTTTCCGGGCGTGGAGATCAAGGCGCGCCTGTTCCGGCAGTACCCGCACCGCGACCTCACGGCACATATCGTCGGCTACATCGGGCGCATCAACGGCAAGGACGTGGAGGCGCTCGAAGCTTCGGGTCAGACCGCGAACTATCGCGGCACCGATCACATCGGCAAGACCGGGCTGGAACAAGAGTACGAAACGAGTCTGCACGGGACCACGGGATTTGAGCAGGTCGAGGTCGATGCCGGCGGGCGCGCGGTACGCACGCTCTCGCGCACACCGCCCACGTCGGGCAACAACCTGGTGCTCTCGCTCGATCTCAAGCTGCAGGAAATCGCCTGGCAGGCCTTCGGCGAGCGCCGCGGCGCGCTGGTCGCCATCGAGCCCAACAGCGGCGCAGTGCTGGCCTTCATCAGCAAGCCGGGGTTCGATCCCAACCTGTTCGTCGACGGCATCGACTCGCAAAGCTGGGAGGCGCTCAACAAATCGATCGACCGGCCGATGACCAACCGTGCATTGCAGGGACAATATCCGCCGGGCTCGACCTTCAAGCCGTTCATGGCCCTCGCCGGGCTCGCCCTGGGCAAGCGCACTCCGGAGTTCACGATCAGCGATCCCGGCTACTACACGCTGCCCGGGTTGAGCCACCAATACCGCGACTGGAAGAAGGGCGGCCACGGCGCGGTCGACCTGCACCGCTCGCTGGTCATCTCGTGCGACACCTACTACTACGGGCTCGCCACCGATCTGGGGATCGACGCGATCCACGACTATGTCGGCCAGTTCGGCCTGGGCAGGAAGACCGGGATCGATCTTCCCGGCGAGATGCCCGGCATCCTGCCCTCGTCGCAGTGGAAGATGCGCCGCTTCCGGCAGAAGTGGTTCGCGGGCGACACCGTGTCGGTGGGGATCGGCCAGGGGTACAACATCGCCACGCCGTTGCAGCTCGCCCACGCCACGGCCGTCCTGGCAGCCAACGGCAAGGTGTACCGGCCGCAGCTGGCGAGCCACATCCAGGACGTGCGCAGCCGCACGCTCAAACCGATGGGAAGCGAGCTGGTGCGATCGATCGCCATCAAGCCCGAACATTTGCAACAGGTGCGCGCGGCGCTGGTGGACGTCACCCGTCCCGGCGGCACGGCTGCGCAGGCGGGCAAGGGCGCGCCGTACTCGTTCGCGGGCAAGACCGGAACGGCGCAGGTGGTCGCTATCAAGCAGGGCGAGAGCTACAACGAGAGCCAGGTTCAGGAACGGCATCGCGATCACGCCTGGTTCATCGCGTATGCGCCGGCGGAAAATCCAACGATCGCGCTGGCGGTGCTGGTGGAGAACGGCGGGCACGGCAGCTCGGTGGCGGCGCCGATCGCGCGCACCGTGCTCGACTATTGGCTGCTCGGCAAGCTACCCGATGGCATGCAGCCCAAGCCGGTCGTGGGCGAGGAGCAGGGGGATTGATGGGAAGGCGGGAAGATTCCGGGGCCACACGCCACCGTAGCGGCGGACAGCACGCATGATCGTGCGCCGTGCGCTCGGCATCGCGACCGCGAACGTCGACGGGCCGCTGCTCGGCATGCTGGGGCTGCTGCTCGGCATCGGCATCGCCGTCCTCTACAGCGCCTCCAACGAGAGCGTGGCGCGCGTGAGCGGCCAGTTGCTCAACATCGGGGTGGCGTTCGCGATCATGTGGATGGCGGCGAAGGTGCCGCCGAATCACCTCATGCGCATCGCCGTGCCGGCATACCTGTTCGGGCTCGTCCTGCTGGTCGGCGTGGCGCTGTTCGGGGAAGTAACCAACGGCGCGCGGCGCTGGCTCAACATCGGCATCACCCGCATCCAGCCCTCCGAGCTCATGAAGATCGCCGTGCCGATGATGCTCGCCTGGTATTTCCATCGCTTCGAGGGCGACCGGCGCCTGCACCACTACGCGATCGCCACCATCATCGTCGCCCTGCCGGCCGGGCTCATCGTGCGCCAGCCCGACCTGGGCACCGCCATGCTGATCGCCGCGAGCGGGTTCTACGTGCTGTTCCTGGCGGGGCTGTCATGGCGCGTCATCGGCACGCTCGCACTGGCCGCGCTGGCGGCCGGGCCGGTAGTCTGGAACCTGATGCACGGCTATCAGCGCCAGCGCATCCTCACCCTGCTCGATCCCTCGCAGGACCCGCTCGGGGCAGGCTACCACACCATCCAGTCGACTATCGCGGTCGGCTCGGGCGGGCTGGCGGGAAAGGGTTGGCTCCACGGCACCCAGAGCCATCTCGATTTTCTCCCCGAGCGCACCACCGACTTCATCTTCGCCGTCTACTCCGAGGAGTTCGGGCTCACCGGAAACATTATCCTGGTGCTGCTGTTCCTCGCCCTGATCGGGCGCGGACTGGTGATCACGGCCAACGCCCCGACCACCTTCTCGCGCCTGCTTGCCGGCGCCGTCACGCTCGGCTTCTTCACCTACGCCTTCGTCAACATGGGGATGGTGAGCGGCATCCTTCCGGTCGTCGGTGTGCCGTTGCCGCTGATCAGCTACGGCGGCACGTCTCTGGTGACGGTATGCCTGGGCTTCGGCATCCTGATGAGCATCCAGACCCATCGCAAACTGGTGCAGACGTGAGCATCCCCTTTCCTGCCTGCCGAACGATCGACCGCGCCGGAGCGCCGATCGACTGCGCCGGAGCGCCGATCGACTGCGCCGGGGCGCAAAGGCCTCGGCTCCCGGCGCGCCTGCGAAC
>JBOIEI010000496.1:0-2799 GCA_050741055.1 Burkholderiales bacterium
CGACGGGCGACAAACCATAGAGTCGCCGCGCCGGGCTGTCAATGCGGCTGCGATGATAAGCTGGCGCTCGGATTCGATGCAGGGCCGCCGGGTCGCTGCGCATCGATTCGCAACGCACGGGAGCTGCCCATGGCATGGACACTGTTGCTCGTCGCCGGATTGCTCGAGATCGGCTGGGCGATCGGATTGAAATACACCGACGGATTCACCCGCCTCGTGCCGAGCGTGCTGACCTTGATTGCGATGACCGCCAGCATCGTCTGCCTGGCACTTGCACTGCGCGCGATTCCGGTCGGAACCGGCTACGCGGTATGGACCGGCATCGGCGCGGTCGGCACGGCGCTGCTCGGCATCGTGCTCTTCGGTGAATCGGCCAGCGTCGCGCGACTGGGCTGCATCGGGCTGATCGTCGCCGGGATCGTCGGCCTTAAGGTCGTGTCGAGCTAACCCGCTGGCGAGCACGATGCAACCTGTTCGCGGCGAATGCCGATTTTTCATCTGCTAGAATCCGGCGCGTTCCTTCCACCCACTGCATTCGCGAGATTTCGATGGCCCGAAAGCGCAGCGTTGCCAGCATCGCCGACCAGAAGAGCTACAAGGACATCCTGTTCGAGGTGAAGGACCAGGTCGCCTGGATCACGATCAACCGGCCGCGGATCCTGAATGCGTTCCGCGAGCAGTCGCTGGACGAGATGATCGACGCGGTGAAGTCCACGCGCGAGGACCCTTCCATCGTGTGCATCGTGTTCACCGGCGCCGGCGACAAGTCCTTCTCCGCCGGGGGCGACTTCTATGCGATGCGCCGGCTCACGTTCCAGAACGCGTACATGTGGAACGACCGGATGCTCGGGCTCGCGATGGCGATCCGCGGCGTGCCCATTCCGGTGATCGCCATGATCAACGGCTGGTGCATGGGCGGCGGACACGAGCTGGCACTCTGGTGCGATCTCGCCATCGCATCCGAGAACGCCGTGCTGGGACAGACGGGGGCGCGTGTCGCGGCCTGTCCCACCGTGGGCGCGACCCAGTATCTGCCGCGGATCATCGGCGAGCGCCTGGCACGCGAGATGATCTTTCTCGCTCGCCGCTTCAGCGGCAAGGAAGCGGTGGACGTGGGGCTCATCAACAAGTGCGTGCCGCAGAAGGAACTGCTGGCCGAAACGCTCAAGTGGTGCGAGACCCTCAAGAACCACAGCGCGCAAACGCTGCGCATGACCAAGAAGTCGCTCAACTTCGAGTCCGACCTGCTATACGCGTCGTGGCAGCACGGCATGGAACTGCTGGCGCACGTTTGGGGCTCGGACGAAAGCCTGGAGGGCATGAACGCGTTCCTGGAAGGCCGCAAAGCCGACTTCCAAGGGTTTCGCCTGCGCAACAAGCGCGAGATGGAGAAATACCTCGAAGGCAACGCGCGCGACATGAATGCGCCGCCTTCGATGCGGCGCAAGCGCTGATGCTCCCATTGCCGAGCGAAATTCGGTCTACTCGAGTTGACATACAGACATACCTCGTCATATGCTCCGACATATGCGAACTACGGTACGGCTGAACGAAGCGTTGCTCGAGCAGGCCAAGAAAGAGGCGGCACGGCGTGGCATAACTCTAACGGCGTTGCTGGAGCAGGGGCTGCGCCTCGCGTTGGCGCGCCGCCCCAGCGCTGCGAGGCGTTCTGCGGTCAAGCTGCCCGAGTGCAATGCTGGAGGGGGTGCTCTTCCCGGGGTTGACCTGAACGATTCCGCAGCGCTGCTCGACCGCATGGACGGCCGGCAGTGATTTTGCCGGACGTCAACGTCCTCATCTACGCATTCCGCAGCGATTCCGCCGATCACGAACGCTACCGCACATGGCTGGAATCGGTCGTGAACGCGCCGCAGGCGTATGGAATATCGCCGCAGGTGCTGGCGAGCGTCGTTCGGATCGTTTCCCACCCGCGCATATTCGTTCGGCCGAGTCGGGTCGCCGATGCATTCGCATTTGCACGTACCCTGATGGATCAACCCAACGCAACCATCGTGCTACCCAGAGATCGCCATTGGGCGATCTTCGAACGGCTTTGCGAGATGGCAGCCGCCACCGGCAATCTCGTTCAAGATGCGTGGTATGCAGCTCTCGCAATCGAATCGGGTTGCGAATGGATCACTACCGATCGCGACTACGCGCGGTTCCCTGATTTGCGCTGGCAGGCCCCATAATCTCGAGCTCGAGCTGCGCGAAGCGCAGCAACCTGAGAACCGGCGCTCCTCAAGGTCGCCGCCGTACGGAACCTGGCGTGCTCGGAACTCCATGGAACGACCCGGTGTCTAGGCGATTGGGCAGCGCTACGACCATCGGCGCTTCCAAGTGGTTGCGACGCCGAGCGTCAGGGACCTGGAGCGCCCGGCCTAGCAACCGGCCCTGCAATCGAGTCGGGACGCCACGCCGGTTTTCGGTTGCGGCAGGTGGATAGCCCGCGAAAAGGCTGTTCCCTCCCTTGTCGACCTCCTCGCCTCGCAAGCGCCTGACTGGGAAGCACGCGCCGGCCCCGGTATCCCTGTCGCACCCGCTTCGCCTTCTGCTTGCCTCGTTTCTGGCTGCGATGCTGATTTGCATTGCGGCGCTGGCCCTCGGTGCGCGGGCGCAGGATGGCGGCATACAACCGCAAAGGCAGGCGCCGGATTCCGAGATGCCACCGCAAAGGCAGGCGCAGGACCCAGGCCAGGCCTTGCCGGTCATCGTCGCGACCGCGATCGAAGCGCAAGATATCGCCGCAGTCGAAGTGATCGGCTCGGGCCTGGCATTGCGCTCGGTCACGTTGTATCC
>JBOIEI010000497.1:0-1676 GCA_050741055.1 Burkholderiales bacterium
AGCGGAATCGGCGATCGCGGCGGTAGCGGCTTCGCGCCGAGCGCGGGTACACGCGAATCGGGACTTCAGGGCGTCGGTGGCCGCGGCGCCGAAACGCGCAGCTTCAGCGAGCGCGGAGGCGGCAGCCGCGCGGCTGCGCGCGGTGGTGCAGCGGGCGGCGGGGCGCGCGCAGGCGGCGGGCGCGCAGGCGGAGGGGGACGGCGATGAACGTAGGAACCGGAGATATGATCGACCGCATCGATTCGCAATCGAATGGACGAGCTCGCATCGGCTGGCGCGGCGCCGGTCTGGCTGCGCTCATAGCGATGCTGTTTGCGCTCGCGCTTGCCGCGGCACCGTCCCTGAGCCTCGCCGCGGCCGCGAAGCAGACGACCTTCACCACTGCCGAGGCGGCAATGGAAGCGTTTGCTGCCGCCCTGAAAGCACACGACCTCGCGACCCTCGAGCGCATCCTCGGCCCGGGTGCAAAGGACATTCTGGAATCGGGCGACCCGATCGAAGACAAGGCCGCGCGGGAGCGTTTCACCGCGGCCTACGAAAGTTCGCACAAGCTGAGCTTGGTTTTACCGACCAATGCCACGATCATGGTCGGGGCCGACGATTGGCCGTTCCCCGTGCCCCTGGTCAAGGACGCCAGCGCGTGGCGCTTCGACGTGCGCGAGGGCAAGGAAGAATTGTTGAACCGCAGGATAGGTCGCAACGAGCTCTGGACCCAGCAGGCCGTGCTCGCATACGTCGATGCGCAACGCGAATATTACGCACGCAATCCGCAGAACGGTAAGGTGCTGGAGTACGCGCAGAAATTCGTGAGCAGCGACGGCAAGCGCGACGGACTCTACTTCCCGACGGCTGCAGGCGAAAAGCCGAGCCCGCTCGGACCGCTCTTCGACGCCCAGCGCGCCGCAGGGTACGTCCAAAATAGTGGCGGGAAGCCGGGTGCGTATCACGGTTACTACTATCGGATTCTGAAAGGGCAGGGGCGAAACGCAAAAGCAGGTGCCTACGACTACGTGGTGAAAGACAGGATGATCGGCGGCTACGCGCTGGTCGCGTACCCGGAGGCGTATGGGAGCTCGGGCATCATGACTTTCATCGTCAACTACGAAGGTCTGGTGTACGAGAAGGACCTGGGAGCCGATACCGCGCAGATCGCGCAGAAGATGATGCACTACGACCCGGACGCGACCTGGACGCAAAGCAAATCCGGGGGGTTGTAACGCCTGCCGAGTCGGCGAGCTCGGCGAGATAACCGACGCGGTACCCCGTCAACGGGCCTCGAGAGCTCGGATCTATTCTGCGACCCACTCACAAGCAGCCGTGAACCAGACGTGGGCCTTGGGGCGCGCAGCGCCGACGATCGCCGACGCAACGCACAGCATGAGGTGTTCCGGTTGCGCTGTCCGCGGCGATCCATACCGACCCGTCGCCGGTCCAGCCTCCCGTATCGACAGCGCGTAAGAATTCCCAGACCTGGCGCAGCGCGATTTCGGGCATTTCCAGCGTAAACGCATGATAGGCGCGCTGGATGAGCATCAGCCGGCAATTGGGCAGGTGGGTGCGGAGCAGCTCATGACATTCCCGCGGAGTGAAGAAGTCGTACTCGCCGTTCATGATGAGCGCGGGACAGCGAACCGATCCCAACCGCGGCGTGAGCGGCTCGAAGCCCACGAACGACT
>JBOIEI010000498.1:0-3636 GCA_050741055.1 Burkholderiales bacterium
ATCCATGGTCGTTCGCCACCATCCCCAGTGCGCGCCGAAATGCAGGGTCGACAGTGGTGTCTCGTTGCAGAGCTCCATGGCACGGGCATAGAGCCGGTTGACTTCCGCAGTGCCACCGCCCACGGCAGTGCTGAGCGCTGGGCCGAGTGCGACGATGAGCGCGAGCTCCTGTGCTCGTCGCACGTGCGCATTGGCGATCGAAGGGACGAGCGCCAAGCCGCGACGCAGCCGGGCGATCGCCTCCCGATACTGGCAGCGTTCGGCGGCAAGCTGGCCCGCGCTCAACCACCCCGTCGCGCCCTTCTCCGCCTGTCCGGCTTCGGTCCAGTGGTGCGCCAGCACTTCCGGTTCGTCGCGCACGGTATGGGGAAACAACGCCTCCAGCGCTTCGGCAGTGCGCCGGTGCAGCTCCGGTCGAAAATCGCGCAACAGCGTTTCGTACGCGGCTTCCTGCAGCAGAGCGTGCTTGAACACGTACGTGGTCGCAAGCGCTTCGGCCTCGGTGTTCGAGGCCGCAGCCGCGCCGCCTTCGCTCCAGGTATAGCCAACTGCGGGCGCGGCATGGATCAGCTCCGCTTGCTGCAAGCGTCGCAGTCCGTCGCCCAGCGCCTTCTCGGTGCCCTGGTACACCGAGGTCATGAGCACATAGCTGAACTGGCGTCCGATGACGCTCGCTACCTGAGCGACCAGTCGCGCCTCACCCACCTGGTCGAGCCGTTCGGTGAGCGGATCGCGCAGCCGTGCAGGAATGCGCGGTAGCCCGTGATCGCGGGATTTTTCGGCGACGAACTTGGTGAGCTCCTCGATGAATAGCGGGACGCCGTCGGCCATGCCGACCACTTGCTGCAGCGCGTATTCATCGAGCTTCCCAGCCGATACCGACTTCGCCAGCGCGGCCGCGTCGTCTTGCGCCAACGGTGCAAGCTCCAGGCGTTCGACCTCCGCCCGCGCGAGCCAGTCCGGATCGTAATCCGGCCGGCAAGTGCAGATGAGCAGGGCCTGGAAGGCTCGTATGCGTTGGCACAGCAGGGCAACGAACTCCTCGGTCGTGGGATCGATCCAGTGGGCGTCCTCCAACACGATCACGAGCGGTTTGCGCGCCGCCGCGTGGACCAGGAACTGAACCAACACCTCGAACAGCCGTGCCTTGTACCGCTGGGCGCTCTGCTCAGGCAGCGGATAACGGGGGTCGTCCGGCAGCGAAAGCAGCGAGCCGAGCAGTGGCAGCGCATCCGCGCTCCCCGCCGCATCGCCGTACCAGGCCTGCAGTTTGTCGAGCTTGACGGGCGTCGGGTCGTCGTTCGCGATGCCGGCCGCGCGCCGGATTCGCCCGATGACCGGATGGAACGCAGTGCTCGCATACAGCGATTCGCATTGAAATAGCAGCGTGTCGCGCGGCGCAAAGCCAATCCGATCCAGCAAACCGCGTAGCAGCCGCGACTTGCCGATTCCCGCTTCGCCGGAAACGAACACGCCCCGGCCGCCGCCTTCCTGCGCATCACGCCACAGGTCGACCAGGCGTTGCACCTCGACCTGCCGCCCGATGAGCGGCGAAACCGTTTGCCTGCGGAAGCGCGAAGCGCTCCGCCGCTCGGCGGTCACGCTCCAGACGGGCTCGGGCTCGGAAAAGCCTTTGAGCCGATGCGGGCCGAGCTCGGTGCATTCGAAGCGCTCGGCCACGATGCGATACGTGTTCTCCGAGATCAGTATGCCGTTCTCGGATGCCAGCGCCTGCAGCCGCTGCGCCAGGATCGGCGTTTGCCCGCTGAACGGCTCGTGTCCGTCCGGGCCCGCGGCGGAGCCGTCGCCCACGACGACCAGGCCGGTGGCGATGCCGATGCGCACGAGCAGACGCTGGCTGGAGGCTTGCGGCGGAAGAGCGATCCCCTGCACGCGCCGCAAGATCATCAGCGCGGCCCGCGTGGCACGAATCGCGTCGTCCTCGTGCGCATGCGGATGGCCGAAGACGATCAGCACACCGTCGCCGAGGTACTGCGAAACCCGGCCGCCCAATTGCTCGACGACCGTCCTGCAGGCGGTGTGAAACGGGATGAGTACCTTGCGATAGTCTTCCGGGTCCAGAGCCTCGGCCAGACTCGAGCTGTCGACCAGATCGCAGAACAGAACCGTAATCTGCCGGCGTTCCGCTTTCGCCCCGATCCTCATCCGTTGCTTCCCAGGCGGGCGAAGCCCACTGAAATTGACATCTGCGGATTCGATTGCGATGACATAATGCCACGAAACGGTGGCATCGGAAGCGCGCGGACCACAATGGCCGAGAAGGTGGGGAACGAGACAACCAGCGCTCGGCGCGTCGCACCGAGCCGGGTCCATGGCTTGGAAACGCTGCGCCGGATCGAGCTGTTCCGGGGCCTTCCCGACGACGTACTCGAAGCGCTCGGTCGCCAATGCAGCTGGCGCGCGTATCGTTCGGGGCAACAGATCATCGCGCGCGAGTCGAAGGACCGGCACGTGTACTTCGTCGGTCAGGGCCTGGTTCGCGTCGGCGTCTATTCGGCGGCCGGCCGCGATGTCGCCTTTCGCGACGTGGGTGCCGGCAAATGCTTCGGCGAGATCTCGGCGATCGACGGGCTGCCCCGCTCGGCCAACGTCGAGGCGATCGAAGACGCCACCATCGCCTCCATCCCGCCGCAGCTGTTCTGGGCGCTGCTCGAGCAGCACCCGTGCGTCATGGCCAATGTCGTGCGGCTGCTGTGCGCCACCATCCGCTCGCTATCCGACCGGCTGTTCGAGCTGAGCACGCTCGGGATTCAGAACCGGGTGCATGCTGAAATACTGCGTCTTGCCAACGAGGCCGGAGTCCACGACGGCATGGCCAGCATCGATCCGGCGCCGAAACACGCCGACATCGCCAGCCGCATCAGCACCAACCGCGAGCAGGTGACCAAGGAGTTGTCCGCAATGGCGCGGCAGGGCCTGGTCGAAAAGCGGGCGCGCGCACTGGTCGTTGCGGACGTCGCCCGCCTGGAGCGGATCGTGGCCGAGGTGCGCCGAAGCACCTGAGATCGGGCTTGCGGGAAAGGCTCTCCCTCATCCCCGTCCCCTCTCCCGAGGAGCTGAGTGCCTTTCCCATCGTTTGTACTGGCGCGGCAGCGATCTACGCGCCGCGGTGTATGCCACCGAACCTGGCCGCAGCGAAAGAAGAGCAGCCGCGAACGATTCACGTCCGCGGCTGCAGCTTCGGCGATGGTCCTTCCGAACGGTCGGACCACCGGGCCGGGTCATTGTCGGGGATCGCCTCCTGAGCCCAGCCGCTTTTCCGAGTGCGAGGGAATGCCCCCGGTATTAGTCGATCGGTCCGTAATGAACGGGAAACGGATATTCGTTCTTCACCCAGCCGTCATCCTCGAACGAGCCGCCGCCCGGGGCAGTCGCGCCGCGCCCTTCCATGATCACGTTCTCGGACGCGAATTCCCCGGCGACCAGCACATCGTTCGCCTGGGCGAGGGCTGCGACAATCATCAGGCCGGCTGCGATTGAAACGGTGACGTTGCGCTTCATGACGATCTCCTTGTCGATAAGTTTGTTCACCCGCGTCGATCCATCGAACCCCATCAACGCGGAATGAAATTTATCGACTTCGCATGACCGCAACATCGACCCGACGCTTCATCC
>JBOIEI010000499.1:0-6631 GCA_050741055.1 Burkholderiales bacterium
GGCCAGATCAGTACGGCGATCGCCTCGACGCTGCCCGGTCCGGTTCCCGCCGGCGCGAAGCTGCCCACGGCATGTGCGCTCTGGCCGAGGGCCGCCGCTTCCGCAGCCGCCGCGATGGCGCTCAACCGCCCCGGCTCGAGCACGGTCGTGCGCACGTTCTCGTTCGGTCCCGTCACTTCGCCGTTCCGCGAGCCGGTCCAGGCGCAGGTGGGAGGCGCCAGCCCGCGCTCGCTCAGCCGCGATTCGACGGCGGTGATGAGCCGTCCGACTTCCCGCTCCGCGGCGGCGAGCTTGGGCTTGAACTGGCGGAACATCCAGACTTCCGCCACGGGCCCATGCAGGGGAGCGCCGAGGAAGCGCCGGAAGCCGGCCTGTCCATGGCAAGCGTCATCGAGCTCGGCGCCGGAAAGCTGAAACCAGCGCTCGAGCAAGATCATCTTGAACAGCGCAATCGAAACCGGCATCCCGAGCCGCGATTCGACCGCGCCGATCCAGGGCGCGAACGAGCGCCAGTCGAGCAGCGGCATGGCCCGGTCCAGGAAATCTTCGGGTGCAGCGCCTTCGCTCACCTTGGTTACTCCCGGGCGTCCTGGTGATTCATCCATGATTGGGCCTGTACGGCGGCCGCGCAGGCCGAACCGATGTACTAGGAATGCCGGAATCTGCGTCAGCAAGCGATATGCCCGTGGCCTTTTGCTGCTCGGGCAGCCCAATCAGAGTACCCTCCGTGTCGGCGATACCAAGCGACGAAAGCGTGTGACCTTATGCGGCTCGGGCTGTCGAATGCCTTTGCAGCAATCCGGCAATACAGGCAAGCAATTCGTCCTCCGGGTACGGTTTACCGAAGAAGGCGTTTGCGCCCATTTCCGCCGCGCGCCGCTGGTGTTTCTCCGCCAGTCGCGAGCTCACGATGAGGATCGGTACGGCTGCCGTGCGCGGATCGGCGCGCAACTCGCGCACCAGCTCGAAGCCGTCCATGCGCGGCATTTCCAGATCGAGCACGACCAGCTCGGGAAGCGTGCGCTGAATTTGCTGGAGCGCGTCCTGGCCGTCTTTTGCGGTCGATACCTCGTAGCCCGCGCGCGCCAGCAGGCGGCCGGTCAGACGGCGCACCGTGAGGGAATCGTCGACCACCATGACATGCGCCGGATCGCTCTGAAGCGCCACGTCACGCGCAGCTGCGAGCCCACTGTGGATGCGTGCCGATGGGCGTTCTGCGGCGCAGCGCAGCGGGTCGATCACCAGCACCAGCTGGTTGTTGCCGAGCACGGTTGCGCCGCACAAGCCAGGCACCCGCGCGAGCTGCGGGCCCAGTGCCTTCAGCACCGCTTGCTGGTTGCGCACGATTTCGTCGACATGCAATGCCATGCTTTGTTCGCCGTTGCGTAGCAGCAGCACCGCGTTGCGGCGGCCGGCCGCGGCCCCGGCGTCATCCTTGCCGAGGAGCTGGCTCAGCCGATGGATCGGGTAGGCGGCTGCGCTTCCTGCGACCATTCCATCCGCATAGGCCTGTGCCAGGCTCGCCGCGGTCAGCTCCTCCACCGTTTCCACCAGGTCGGAAGGAATCGCATAGAGCGTCGTTGCGGCGCGCACCAGCAGCACCTCGGCCGTGGCGGGCGCGAGCGGCAGGCGGACACGAAACGTCGTGCCCGCCCCGGGCACCGATGCGACCTCGATGCTGCCGCCGAGCGCAGCGATCTCGGTGCGCGCCACATCGAGCCCGATTCCCCGGCCCGAGCTCTCGGTGAGCTGTGGCGCGGTGGACAACCCGGGGGTGAAGATGAGCTCGAACAGCGTCGCGGCGGGAGGCTCGTCCGCGCGCGCGAGCAACCCCAGGCCCTGGGCTGCGCGGCGGATGCGCTCGCTATCCAGGCCAGCGCCGTCGTCGGTGAGCGTGAGCACGAGCTGGAATCCTTGCCTGTGCACAGCGAGATCGATGCAGCCGGTGCACGGCTTGCCAGCCGCGGCGCGCACCGGTGCGGGCTCGATGCCGTGCGAAATCGCGTTTCGCAGCATGTGTTCGAGCGGCGCGGCCAGGCGCTGCAAGAGGCTGCGGTCCAGCTCGATGGCCTCGCCTTCGATATTGAGCTCGGCATCGCGGCCGAGCGCCCGAGCGCTTTGACGCACCGTGCGCTGCAAGCGCTCGCGCAGCACGCTGAAGGGCGTGCTGCGCAGCCCGATCAACTCCTGCTGCAGATCGCGCGCGAGGCGCCCTTGCAGCGCCAGCGCGGCTTCGGTCTCGGCCGAATTCGCGAGCAGGCCCTGCTGGATCATTTGCACGTCGTGCAAGCTCTCGGCCATCATCCGCGTCAATTCCTGCAGGCGGGTATAGCGGTCGAGCTCCAGTGGATCGAATGCGGGCGGATCGAGCTCGGACTCGCCGCGCGCTGGCTGGCGCGAGCGCGATTGCACCTGGCTGTCTGCCTCGATCTGAGTCTCGCGCAGCAGCGAGCGCAGCCGCGCCACGCTGTCGGTCAGATCGTGCAGCGAACCTCGCAGTGCTTCCAGTTCGCTCTCGATGCGCAGGCGCACGGTGCCGATCTCGCCCGCCTGGTCGACCAGTCGGTCCACCGACTCGGCGTCGACGCCTACGCTCGGCGCGGACTGCCGGGTCTGCGAATGCGATGCGCTCGCTGCGGGCGTGCGATCCGGCGCGCGCGTGCTGGCCTGTGCATCGTTCGCAAGGGTGGGAAGCTCGAAGGCGTGGATCGATCGGACGATCCGCTTCGCTCCGGCGTCCAGAGCGCCGAGTGAATCCTCGTCGTGGCGACCGCACTCGATCGCCATGCCCACCTGGCTTTCCAGCGCGTGGATGAGCTCCCCGACGTCCATGGCGCCGGCCATGCGCGCGCTGCCTTTGAGCGTGTGCAGCACGCGCGCCAAAGCGCGAGCGGGCTCGATGGCCGCGGGGTGCCGGCGCCACGCTGCAAGCTCGGCTTCGATGCGCGGCAGCAGCTCGGTGGCTTCCTCCAGAAAGATCGGCAGGAGCTGCGCATCGAGGCGCTCGAGCATGTCGCCGGCATCTACCGGGGCGCGCTCTCCCGGCTGGCCAATCGAGTGCGGGCCAGGCTCGGCACCGACGCGGCGAAGCCTCGCCTGCGCGGCAGCGTCGGCCTCCGGCATGCGGCGGCCGCGAATGTTGCCGAACATCGCGACCAGTGCGTTCAGCGCCGCTTCCAGCGCATCCCGATGATCGGGCGTGAAAGCGGCCTCACACAGCCGCAGCAAACCGTCTTCGAGCTCGGTTGCGAGCGCAGCCACTGCGTCGAATCCGAGCGTGCTGGCGGTGCTGCGCAGGGTGTGGGCGGCGCGAACAAGCCCATCCGGAACCGGCATGGCGGGTGCTTCGCCCCATTGCGCGATCTCCGCTCGCACGGTTTCCAGCAACGCTTCGCTCTCGCCCAGGTAGATCTCGTAGAGCGTGCGCGACAAGCGCACGGCGCCGATCGCGATCTCCTCTTCCACCGGATCGATCGCTGCCGGGGCTTGCGTGGCACCCATATCCGGATCGAATGCGCATGTTTCGAGCTCGGCGCATGGCGCAGATGCGTCGAGCTCATCGAGCCGTTCGCCCACGAGCTGCGCCGCGGTGGCTGGATCGAAGGCGCTCGTCTCCTGCGCCATGCTGGCGCTCGCCTCCGGTTCGATCGGCATCGGCTCCCCTGGCTCGCGCAAGGCGGCAGCGAGCTCGACGATGCCGGTGTAGGCAGCGACATCGGGCTCAAGTCCCTGCTCGAGCGCCTGAACGGTCGCGCCAATCGTTTCCATTGCCTCGCCGATCAGAACCGGCAAGTCGTCGCCTGCCGGCCATTGCGCGTCGAGGAACACGTCGAGCGTTTGCTCCACCTCCCAGGCAAGCTCGGCGAGTGCGTCCAATCCCACCAGGCGAGCGCCGCCCTTCAAGGTGTGGAACGCGCGGCGAATCGCGCTCACAACGGCTGCATTTTCGGGTTCGGCGCGCACGTCCGAGAGCAGGATTCCCAATTCGGCGAGAACGTCGCGCGCCTCGCCGAAATAGACTGCGCGCAACTCCCGAGCGTCGTGCGCTGCCGCCGAATCCGCGGGTGGCGGCGCGCACATCGTATCCGTCGATCCGTTGGCGGTCGATGGTGCAGCATGGGCCGCGGCCGCATCGGCGGCCGTGGGAATCCAGCTGATGCTGCCCGCCGGATGCGCGTCGTCGCGGCTCAGGCGCTGCACGAACCCGAGCAGGATCTCCTCGTTCGGCGTTTCGCCGTGGCACACGTTGTCGAGATAGAAGCCGAGACAGGACAGGCCGTCGGCCACCCATTCGAGCGCAGCGCGCGTGAGCGAAGCATCGGCCGAAGCGCTCAACCGCATCAGGTGCAGGCAGGCGGAAAGCACGCCGTTGGCGCGGCTCAATCCCAGCATCTTGAGCGCTCCGGCGATCTGGCGCACGGGCGCTTCGAGCGTACCGATGCGGCTGCGCAAGACCGGGTCGCGAGCGATCTCGTCCACGGTCTGCTCGACGCCCTTCAGATTCGTCAGGATCTCGCGCGCCACCTGCGCGCGCACTTCCGCATAGTGCTGGCGCTGCGTGATGTCGTCGCGCGGAGCGCCGATCCCGAGCGCGGGCACGCCGCTCGGCTTGAGCGCATCCAGCAGCCACCCCACCATCACCGAGACCTGCTGATCGATGTCCGCGGGCGGGCTGGTGAAATGCTCCAGCATCCCTTCCATGAACAACAATGCTGCCGCCATCTCCAGGGCGAGCACCTCGTTCGACAGCGGATAAGCCTCGGGCAGCTTCAGTGCGATCAGACCGACGATGTCGAGCAGGCGCACCAGGCGGTAGTGACCGAGATCGCGCGCGACCGACTTGAGCGCGGCAGTCTGGGCGCGCAGGCGCTGCAGATCCTCGCCGCTGCCCGCCGCGTACCGGGCCCAGGCCTCTTCCATCGCCAGCAGTTTCTGCCGCATCTGCTCGAGCACCGGTGCGAGCGCCGAGACGTCGTACTCGAGCGTGCCGGAGAGACAGAACTCCGGCAGCTGCGCATCGAGCTGGTAGAGCGACTTGATGTCGCAAACACGGGCGCATAGCGGCGCCGCGGCGGCGATGCGATAGAGCATATCGCGCATGAGGCCGCTCGCATCGCAGCCAGCGCCGCCGCCGCCGACATCGCGCATGAGACGTTCGAGACGCACCAGAATCGGCTTGACCGCGGCGCGCTCGGCATCCTCGTCGTCGTGCAGCAGAAGGTCGATGAGGCCGGCGGCCACCCACCATGTCCCGACCGGTGCTGCCAGTTGATCGCCGACCAGATCCAGCGTGTCCAGTGCGCCGCGCATTGCCTGCAAAGCGTGCGAGTCGTTCGGCTGCCTGAGCCATCCCACCAACCCGCGCTGGAAGCGCGCACGCGCCGCGGATACATGACGTTCGCGTTGCGCGTCGTCGAGACGATCGGGGCAACGTGCGTGTACCGGTACGGCGCTCACGTCGGGGAAGAACAGCTCGTTTTCGGTGATGTTGCCGCGTTCGCACAGCTCGCCCAACTCCCGGTACATGGGGAAGAGCTTCAGCGGAACGTCGGCCTCGCCCTTGTCGAGGTCATCGAGGAACTGCGAGAGCGCAAACAGCGCCCGGTCCATGACCGAGGCCGTCAGCTCGTTGAGCCGCGCCGGGGCCGCGGCGAAGCCTTGCACGGCCTGTTCGAGCGCGCTGCAAAAGCGCGCGGCGCCTTCCAGGTTCAGCATCTGCAGCGCGCCGCGGATGTGGCTGACCGGCTGAACGCATTCGGCCAGGCGCTCGGCCCGTTGTACCGGTTCGTGCAGGGTGCGCGCGAGTGCCGCGCGCGCGAGATCGAGGGAGCGATCGATCTCGCTCTTGAGCCAGCTCAACGGCGTGGCGATCGGAGTCGTTTCGGCGCTCATGACGGCCGGGAGACTTTGAATCCGGCGACTGACTGCTTCAGCTCGCGCGCCAGCCCGGCGAGCTGCGCGCTGCGATCGGCGCTGCGGCGCGTGCCTTCGGTGGTGAGCTCGGTGATGCGCAGGATGTCGCGCATCGCCGCGTGGATGCGCTCGGAGGCATCGCGCTGTTCGCGCGTAGCGAGCGAAATCGCAGCGATCAGGCGGGCGAGCTCGCGCGAAACTTGTTCGATGCGGGCGAGCGCCTCGCCGGCGGCGTATGCGAGCCCGGTCTGTTCCACCACGCGCTCGGTGCTGCGCTCCATCGCCGAAGTGGCATCCTGGGTATCGGCCTGGATCGCCTTGACCACGGCATTGATCTGCTGGGCAGCTTGTGCCGAGCGCGCAGCCAGCCGCTGCACCTCTTCGGCGACCGGTCCGAAGCTGCGCCCGGTGCCGCTGCCCGCATTGGCCTGAATGGCCGCATTGACCGCGAGCACCTCGGTGCGTTGCGTGATGTCGCTGATGAGATCGACGATCTCGCCAATCTCTTGCGAGCTCTCGCCGAGCCGCTTGATGCGCTTGGCCGTCTGCTGCATCTGGCTGCGGATCGACTCCATGCCGGCCACCGAGCGCCGGACCGAGCCCGAGCCCTCAGCCGCCGCAGCGAGCGAGGCGCCAGCGACGCGGGCGGATTCGGCGGCCCGGTCGGAGACCTGCATGACCGATGCCGTCACGGCGGCCACCGATGCCGATGTCGCGG
>JBOIEI010000500.1:0-1878 GCA_050741055.1 Burkholderiales bacterium
TGCTCCTGCACGACTTCGGCGCTGCTGTCTCGGCGCGGTGACGGCTCGGCAGGCACATCAGCTGGCCGCAAAGCGACTTCTTCCATCAGCTTGCGCATCGCGTTGCGTCAAGGTCCGGCTTCCGAGCTGTGATTGACCAGAACGAGGATCTCGGAAGCAGGCACGTCTCGGATCGGCACGTAGGCCGCACCGTCGTGCGAACGCTCCACGGAGATGCGCGAACCAATGGGATGGGCAACGCTCGTAGACGAGCCTCGTGCCGCCTGGGCCGTATTGGCGATCACCGTGAGCGCCGTTGCGGGCGCATTGAGGCTCGCGTCGATCAGCACATCGCCGCCGCGCATTTGCGTCCCGTGCGCATTGACGACACACAATGCTTCCTCGTCGCTCAGGATTCGCGACCAGGCGACGAGCTCGCCGGGTCCATGGAACACGAACGGCGCGCCGAATAGCGAGATCGGCCGCAAATATTGTCTTCCCTTGCGCAGCACGGGGAAGCGCTTGCGCACGGCGGCGAGGGCCGCGATACGACGATAGGTCGTGAACTCCGGATCGAAGCAATGCGCGCCTGCCGTGCCGAAGGCTCCGAACCCCGGCAAGAGCCGGTCGAACTCGCCGTCCGGAGGCAAGCCTTGCAGCCCCGCTGCCCGCGGATGCCGAGGACCGAACATGGCCTCGCGCAGATAACGATCCGCGTGATCACCGCCTTTCCAGCCCGGAAGGTACGCGCGCTCGGACGCTTCCGGCCCCGCGAACGACTGTTCGGTCCCGTAGTAGATGCAGGGAATTCCGAGCGTGAACAACTGCAGTGCAACGCCGGCTGCGCCCTGATGCTCGGACGCAGCCTCGGCCGAGAACCGAATCTTCGCGCCGAACACATGGTCGTGGTCGTCGAGGATGGAGACGTGCCGCTGGCCGAGATTGCGATGCGAACCCATTTCCGCGCTTCCGGCATCGAAGCCGTCGAAGTAGCTGCGGGGATGGCCGAGTCCTTTGGCGACATCGTGCAGGATGGGCCGCATGGCGCCGATGTCGAGCGCCGCATCGAGATTGCGTCCCAGCACATCGAGATACCGATCCTGCGCGAAATCGCCGCCGGCGACTTCGCCCACGAGCAGGAAATTGGACTTGCCGAGGTTGGCTGCGAATTCCTTGATCGCGCCGCAGAAGTTCCTGCCCTCTTCGAAAGCCACGTGCTTGAGCGTATCGATGCGATAGCCGTCACAGTCGGTCAGGGCGATCCAGTAACTGTAGCAGGCAGCGAGGTGATCGAGCACGCCGGGATTGTCCAGCGCCAGATCACGCAGCGTGAAGAAGTCGGTGCGCTTGTGCTCGGCGTGCGAGTCCTCGAGGCTACCCGCGCCGAGATCGCCCTTGCCCGCGCGCGTATAGCATCCGGCGTTCTGCAGCTCCTGCGGCCAGACGCCCTCCTCTTCCTTGCTGACTTCGGGACCGATCCGCTCACCGTTGCGGCCGAGCCAGGAACCGAAATCGTAGTGGCCCGGAAAGGGCCTGAAAGCGGGCTCGGCAATTCCGTGGGGATAAACCCAGTTGAATCCGGTGTGATTGAAGATGATGTCGAGGATGATGCGAATGCCCTTGCGATGCGCCGCATCCACCAGCTCGACCAGATCCGCGCGCGTGCCGAAGCGCGCATCAACATCGAGAAAATGCTGGATGCCGTAGCCATGGAAGGTATCCAGGTGACCGCGCTGCTTGAATACGGGGCTCAGCCAGATCGCCGTCACACCGAGATCATCGAGGTAGTCGAGCTTCGATTGCACGCCCTTGATCGTGCCACCCTGCCAGCGATGCGCACCGGATTCGGCCCATAGATCCCATCGCCAATCGCCACCGTCGATGCTTCCGGGGCGGGCC
>JBOIEI010000501.1:0-13513 GCA_050741055.1 Burkholderiales bacterium
GCCAGCAACCGCGCGCCGCCGTTGCGGCTCGCCGCGGCAGAAGCGTGCTGGCGCGAAGGCATCGCCGAGGCTGCCGAGCGCCGCCCTGCGGTGGCGTGGGAGCTCGAGCTCGTCGGCGCTGGCAGCGCGCGGCGGTTCGAGTACCGGCCTGCGGGAAAGGTACCGCAGGTTTGGGTGCTGCTCGGCCGGCACGAGGGCGACAACCGGCAAACGCTCGCGCTCGCCGAAGCGCTCGGCTGGCCCTATGAAAAGCGCAGGCTCGTCTTCAAGCCGGGCCGCATCCCGCCGACGTGGCTTCTGGGTGCTTCCTTGCTCGGTCTGAACCGCCGGTGCTCGGACGAGCTGGCGCCTCCATGGCCGGATTTGGTGCTCGCCTGCGGCCGGCGCACGGCTCCCGTAGCGCGCTGGATCCGGGTCCGTTCGGGTGGCAACACGCGCCTGGTGCATCTCGGCCGACCGCGGGCACCACTCGAGGCCTTCGATCTCGTCGTGACCACGCCGCAATACGGGCTGCCCGGGCGCGCCAACGTGCTGCATAACGTGCTGCCGCTCAACCGTGCGGTACCGCAGCCCAGCGAGGCCGCCGTCGCGGCGTGGTCTTCTCGGCTCGATTCTTTGCGGCGACCATGGATTGCGCTTCTCGTCGGCGGCACGAGTTCTTCGTCCCAGCTCGGTCAAGCGGACGCCCGCGACCTGCGGGCACGAGCCGAAGCGCTCGTGCGCAAGCGGGGTGGCTCGCTGCTGATCGCTACCAGCCCGCGCACGCCGACGACCGCGGCGGATATCCTGCTCCACCGCTCCGGGCTGCCAGGCGTGTGCTACCGCTGGCGCGCCAACGATCCGGACAACCCGTATGCGCTCTTCCTTGCGCGCGCCGACGAGCTGATCGTCACCGGCGACAGCGCATCGATGCTGGCGGAAGCGTGTGCGACCGGCCGCCCGGTGCACTACGTTCCGCTGCCGCGGCCATCGCGACGCCGCCGCATTGCGTCCATCGTGCTGCGCCTGCTCGAACGACGCCGCAGCCGCTTGGGCGAGCGCGGCACGCCGAGGCAGCAGCAGCGGTTCGAGCGCTGGTTCGATGGGCTCGTCGCTACGGGCGTGCTGCGCCTGCCGCGCGATCTCGGCGCCTTGCACCAGGCGCTGCGCTGGAGCGGACTGGCGCAGCCGCTCGGGACGTCGTTGCCGCAGCAGCCCGCGCGTTGCGACGATCTCGAGCGCACCGTGACCGCAGTGCGGCGCCTGCTGCTGAGCGGCCGAGTCGCGTCGCCATGACCGCGCCTTGCCGCCTCCGGCTCGCAGCGCAACCCGGAAAGATCGCCCTGCTGCTTCCTTCGCTGGCTGCGGGAGGGGTCGGTCGCTCGGTGCTTCATCTTGCGGCCGGCTTCCGGGAAGCCGGATATGCGGTGGACCTGGTACTGTGCAAGGCGGAAGGACCCTATCTTGCGTCCGTGCCTGCAGGGGTCAACGTCGTGGCGCTCGAGCGCGAAGCATCGCTTGCTGCTCGTGCGCGGCTGCTGCGGCTCGATCCGCGCAGAGCGGGGGCGTTGGCGCGTCCGGCGCTCCTCGCTTGGCGTCCCTCTCCGGTGCAGCCCTACCTGGCCGATCTCGCACGCTATCTCGATCGGGCACGGCCCGGAGTACTTCTCGCGGCGAAGACGCCGACCAACCTGCTCGCGCTTTGGGCGCGCCGCCTGAGCACTGCAGCCACGCGCGTGGTGGTCGCGGAGCATACGCTGCTATCCAAGTCCATCGCCCAGACCGGCAAGTGGCGGTGGCGCTATATTGCACCGGTTGTATCGCGTGCCTATGCCGAAGCCGATGCAATCGTCTGCGTCTCGGAGGGCGTTGCGGACGACCTTGCACGCACTGCCAAACTCCCGCGCTCGCGCATGGCGCGGATCTACAATCCGGTTGTACCCCCCGAGCTTGCTTCGCGCACGGCCGAGACGCCGCCGCATCCTTGGCTCGAGACGGGCGCCGGTCCGCCCGTGGTGTTGGCGGCTGGGCGTCTGGTGCCGGAGAAGAACTTTCCGTTGCTGCTGCGTTCCTTTGCCCGGGTGCGTGCCGAACGCCCGGCCCGCCTGATCATCCTGGGTGAGGGACGCGAGCGGGCTCGGCTTCAAGCACTCGTGGGAGAGCTCGGCATCGGGGCCAGCGTCGCGCTTGCCGGGCATGTGGCGAACCCCTACGCAGCTTACGCGCGCGCTTCACTTTTCGTCTTGTCGTCCGACTGGGAGGGCCTTTCGATGGTGCTCATCGAGGCTCTCGCATGCGGCTGCCCGGTGGTGAGCACCGATTGCCCGAGCGGTCCAGCGGAAATCCTCATGGGCGGCCGCTACGGCAAGCTCGTTCCGGTGGCGGACGTCGAAGCTCTTGCAATGGCCATGGCACGCACGCTGGATGAACCTCTTCCGGCCGAGACGCTCCGCCGCCGCGCGGAGGACTTCAGCCGGGAGCGCAGCGTCCGGGATTACCTGGCGCTGCTCGAAAGGATGCCGCAGCGGGCGACCGCCGGCTAGCGAGTCGTGCGGCGGCGTCCTGGCTGCGGAAATCGCTGCCGGTGTCGAAGGCGTGTGGCGAGGCGCTCGATGGAAGCGGCATCGCCCGCGTCAACATATGCTGCGCGCCGGCCCGGTGAGCACCTACACGACAGGGCGATGCGCGAAATGCAGTCGATATGGACCCAAGAGAGGTTCGTTGTTCCTTCGGCTGCGGTCGCGGCTATCATCGCGTCCTTGCTACGATCCCGAAGGGAGCTCTACCTTGTCGCCGCCTGCCGGCCGCTTTGCAAATCTCATCATCGCGTCCACGCTGTACCACGTCATACTGGCTTGTGTGATCGCGCGCGACACCCGCTTCGGCGGGCGGAGCCTGCTCGTCTTGAACACCCGGCGTGTCGAGATGGCGTCAGTGTACGAGCCACTTGCGCAGGCAGCCGACAGCCCCTTTGCGGCAACGATCGAGTATCCCGACGTGCACGGCAGCAAGCCGGCACGGGAACGGGCGCTAGGCACTTGGCTCGCACGGCTCGATGATGACGTGCACGCCGAGCGCGTGGTCGTCTTCACCGACCTGACGCCGGAACTGCAGCTCGTATGCAGGCGCGCGGTAAAGCGCGGCGCGCGGACTTTCTGCGCCGAGGACGGCGGCATCGCCTATTCGTCGCGTAGCTCCGCGTCGCCGTGGAAGAGACATTGGCAGCGCGTCGTGCGCTTCGGTCCATGGATTGAGAATGTTGCGGCGAGCGGCAGCAGCCGCCATGTACAGACGTATCTCGCCTTGCATGCCGAGCTGGTGCGACCCGAGCTGCAGCTGAAGCCGGTCTGGCCCCTGCAGGCAGCCACGCTTCCGGATCTGCTGTCTGCGGGCTGGATCAACCGGTTCCTCGCTCGCTACGAGGTTTCGCGCGATTTTCTCGTGTGTGACGAGGTCTACGCTCCGGCGAATGTGCTCGATGCCGGCACGGGCGAGCGGTTACGAAAGCGGCTTGCCCCGGAGATTCGTGCGGCGAGGCAGGCGGGCCGCGATTGCGTCGTGAAGTATCATCCGCGCAGCCAGGGCGATTTTCTCGGCGCCGTTGCGCTAGGCGCGCGGGTATTGCCGGCCGCAATCCCGGTGGAGCTCGTCTATCTCGCGAGCCGCGGGCGCCTGAGTCGCGTCATCGGCGACAGGGGAACGACATTGCTCAGTGCCCGCTGGCTGGCACCGCACGCGCAGGCCGTTTCGGCGCTCGAGCTCACCGGGGTCAATGACCCCTGGTACGCCCGTACGCTGGACCGGCTCGGAGTGCAGCGACTGAATTAGAACCGAACCGTGTTCGCACCCGGGCTGAGACCGAAGCGAAGATCACGATGCAACCCATGAGCCTTTCCGAGCTGCCGCTGGGATTGTCCAGAGACGACATCATGCAGGCGATGGCGCCCTTCGTGCAGCGGCGCGTAGTCGGCGACGATCCCGAATGGGATACGATGGTGCGCAAGCGCAAGAAGCGAATCGTGCGCGAAAGCATTCGCCGCATGACGCTCGGCTGGCTGCCGCAGAACCAGCGCCGGCCTGCCGCGGTGATCGAGGAATATACGCAGCTCTGGGGTGTCGGGTATGGCGGTTATGACCCCAGCGCCCCGGCCCGCCGGTATCGGCCCTGGCACTGGGGAGACGAACGACTGTTCGCGAGCGACTTCGGCGGCGTCCGTGTTCGCCAGCTCATGCTGGTGCGGCTCATCGAGCGGCTGCAACCGCGCAGCGTCCTCGAAGTGGGCTGCGGGCTCGGCATTCACCTCATCCTGCTGGCATGCCGCTTCCCGCACATTTCATTTGCCGGCGTGGAGCTCACCGATGCGGGACACAGCGCCGCGCGTAAGCTGCAGCAACAGGAGCGGCTGCCGGAGCATCTTGTCCGGTTTGCGCCCGAGCCGGTGAAGGATCCCGCAGCGTTTCGCCGCATCGACTTCCGCCAGGGCAATGCGGCGGCGCTGCCGTTCCAGGATGGAGGCTTCGATCTCGTCTACACGGTGCTCGCGCTGGAACAGATGGAGCGGGTGCGCGAACGCGCGCTTGCCGAGATCGCGCGTGTGACCCGGCGTCACTTCTTCGCCATCGAGCCGTTTCGCGACGTCAACGCCAGCGGCTGGCAGCGGCTCTACGTCCTTGCGCGCGACTACTTTCGCGGCCGCATCGGCGACCTGCCGCGCCATGGACTGCTGCCGACTCTCGTGTGGAACGATTTCCCGCAGGAGCGGTTTCTGCACGCTTGCGCCGTACTGGCCGAAAAGCGCGGTTAGCTAGCCCTGACGGAAGGGCTCGAAGAGCGCTTCGCGCACCCGCTTGCGCTTTCCGGTGAGGAGCTTGGTTTTCGTCCAGCGCGCGAGGAAGCAGAGCTCGACGAAGGGCAGTTGCGCCCGCAACCCCGGCAGTTCGGCCTCGATCGGCGCGAGCAGCCGCTCGCGCAGCTCAGACGTCAGCCAGAACACGCCTGCTTTCGCAATGCCGGCGCCGAGCGGACGCCCCTGCACCAGGCTCTCCACGTCGATCGCGCAGAGCGGGTCCCCGTTTTCGGGACGTACGAAGTTCTTCAGTACCGGATCGGTGTAATCGAATCCGACCAACAATTGCAGCGGCATGATGCGCTCGGCCGCCGCCGCCAGATCGTGCCACGCGTTGGTCTGGATCGATCCCGTTTCGTGCAGGAATTCCAGATCGCGTTGCAGGCGCTGCGGCCACGGCGTTTCACTGGTCGGCTGCAGACGGTTTGCGCGCGTGTACACCTCCGCATAGAAAGCGCCCACATTCCGAAGCGCCTCGTCGTCGATACGAGCAAGCCGCTCGCCTGGTACGAATTTGACCCAGACTTCGTTCTCGAAACGAGTCACCAGTTTCGGGAACCGGAGGGTCGGCCCGAATGCCTCCAGGTTGCGCTCGATCTGGGAGGCGATGAACACGTCGGGCGCCATGACCCGCTTGCAACGTACGCCGTTCACCGTCACGAAGCGAAGACGCTGCGATTTCCGCAGCCATGTGCGCGGGAACAGGCGATCGAGCAACGTCACGGCACTGCGGGCGCGGAAGGGTCCAGTGCGAGCGGCGGCGGCATGAGCCACGGGGCTCGCCAGTCGAAGGGCGTTGCCATTCGAACCAGGGGGGATGCGAGCATGCGGGCTACTGCCCAGGGGCCGAGTGCACGTCCGGCACGCTTGCACAGGATCAGCCAGCGTTTGGCCGCCACCCGGGTAAGCGAGGCCTGGCGGTAGCGGCCGACTCGCCGATTGGCCGCGAGCAAGTCACAGAGCCAGGCCTCGGCCCACTGCAGGTATTCGCGCTCGGGCAGTCCGCCGCGCGAGAGCAGGTGATGCCTCTCCAGGTCCGCTTCGCTCGGCGCGAGGCCCAGCGCTTCCAGCTGGGCGCGGTGGATCGTGACCTTGCGCTCGCGTCCGAGGTCCTGCGTGCGCCGCGTGTAGCGCTCGCCGTGCTCGCGCCCGCAGATGAGGACCTGCGGCAGATTCGCCATCGCGTGGCGCTCGACGAGCCGCACGTGCATGTCATAGTCCTGGCAGCGCGGGAAATCCTCACGATACCGATAAGTTTGCAGCACCGCCGTGCGCGCCATGATCGAGCGGTTGGAAAGGCAGCAGCGGAACAGCAGCTCGGCGTCGACATCCGGTGCGGCGATCGGCTGGCGGCGCACGCGCCGTGCGAGCCGACCTTGCTCGTCCATGAAGCTTCCCCAGCTTCCCACCTGCACGTGGTCGCGGTGGGCATCGAGGAAGCGGACCTGGCTTTCCAGACGTCCGGGATAGGCATAGTCGTCGCTGTCCAGGAGCGCGATGTACTCGCCGCGGGCGAGCTCCAATCCCCGGTTGCGCGTGCGCGGGATGCCGAGGTTGGCACCGTTGGACTCGACCCGCACGCGTGGATCGCGTGCGGCGTAGCGCTCGAGCAGTGCGAGACTACCGTCGGTGGAGCCGTCGTCGACCAGCAGAAGCTCGAAATCCGTGAAAGCCTGCGCCAGGATGCTGTTCACCGCGACGCACAGATAGCGGCTGCGGTTGTAAACCGGAATGAATACGCTGACCTTCGGAGTGCCGGCCATCGGTCTTGCTTCAGGCGGCGAGGAGCTTGCGCAGGCGCGTAGCGAGCGTGGCGCGCTCGATGACGACGATGAACACCTTGCGCAGCGTTCCCGGCGGGCACCGGATCTCGCGTACGCCGTGCCAGGAGTTGCCGTTGCGCACGAACAGAAGACTGCGATTGCCGAGCGTTTCGGACGGCTCGACCGAGGCGAAGTCTTCGAAGGCGGGCGCCGAGTGCGGACTGAAGCGGCCGCCGTCGTCGAGGATGACGGTTTCGCCGCCCCAGGCCGGATCCCAATCGTCTTCGGTATTGAAGTAGAAGATGTGCGAGCCCAATTTGCGTTTCGCGTCGCAGTGGGGCGAGACCGACGCGCCGGCCGGCGTGTAGTGCCAGTGGAACCGCAACTCGAAGCCATCGGTTCCCATCGCACGCGCAAGCCAGGTCTGGTAGACCGGCCCCTGCAATTCGTCGATGAAAGACTGCCAGCTCGGCGGCAGGGCCAGGCCCGGCTCGTACTCCAGGCCGTAACGGTCGTGGCTCTGCTGGCCGTAGCGGCGCGCCTTGCCGAAGACTTCCTGGAACATCGCGAGCGGCGGCAGCGCCTCCCGCAGCCGCTGGAAGGCTTCCTCGCGCAGTACGCCGGCGAGATTGCACCACGGGTACGGGCGCTGGTTGCGGAACGCCTGAGGGTCGAGGCGACTCAGGGCCGATTCATCGAGGTACTGCATGGTTCGGCTTCCTCCTTCCAGACCGGCATTGTCGCACGCGCCAGCGGGTACTTGTGCCAGCGCCGGTGGTGCCAGCTCCACAGCTCGGGATGGCGCAGTGCCTGCTGCTCGGATGCGCGCGCAAGGCGCTCGACGTCGGTTGCAAGCGGCCCGCAGGCGGGCGGCAGCGGCGGCTCGATGCGAAAACGCCAGGTGCCGTCGTATCCCGTGGCGAGGATCGGCAGCACCGGCGCGCGCGTGTGGCGGGAGAGCAGTGCCGGACCCGCAGCAACCGGCATGTCCTTGCCGAGAAAGCGCACGGGGGTCCCATCCTCCGGGCGTTTCACCCCCTGATCGATGGTGACGAACACGAGGCGCCCGCGCTTCACCGCTGCCACCATCCGACTGTAGGCGGGCAAGCCCTCGTTGGCGCGGATGCCCTCGACGCCGTACCGGGCCAGGCCGCGCGCGAAAAATCCCGCCGACGCCATGCGCGACTGCCGATACACGACGCTCACCGGCCAGCCTGCAGCCGCGAGCCGCACGACGAGCAATATGCCGTTTCCGGCGTGCGTGCCGAGCAGGATTGCGCCGCGGCCCCCGGCACGCGCGGTCTGCAGATTCTCCATGCCTTCGAGCGCAAGCCGCGAGGCGAGCGCGCGCTCGTCCTGGCGGCGATCGAGCATCGCCAGGATTTCGAGCGTCGTCTGAGCATTCGCATGATGGGCGCGTCGCAGTTGCGCCTCGACCCAGGAATCGCCGACCGAGCGGCCCAGGGCGAGCGCCATGTCGCGCGCGCAGCGCCGCCGCCGGCGCCAGGCCACACGGTATTCGAGCTCGCCGAGCACATTCGCCAGCGCGGGCGCGTGGCGGAAGCCGGCAACGCGAGCAAGGCCCCGGAGTGCGATGAAAAGGCAGAGCCGCCCGCCGCGGCGCAGCCATCGCATGGTCTCAGCCATGCCGGAATGCGCGCGCGGCAGGCGCGGGCGCCGCTGGCACGGACGTGCGTATCTCGCGACCTTCCACGCGGTAGAGACGGTCGGCGATCTGCATGAGCCGCTCCTGGTGCGCGACCGCCAGCATCGTCAGCTTGCCCTTGAGGTGGCATAACGTCTCGAGCACGATGGCCTGCGCTTCGGGATCCAGGTTGCTGGTCGCTTCGTCGAGGATCAGCAGACGCGGCTTGTGGATGAGCGCCCGGGCGATCGCCAGGCGCTGGCGCTGTCCGCCGGAAAGCCGCGAGCCGCCTTCGCCGATGCACGTATGAACGCCTTCCGGCATCGCCTCGACGAACTCGAGCGCATCGGCGGCGCGCAGCGCCGCTGTCAGCTCCTCTTCCGGGACCGGTTCGCCGAGCGTCACGTTGTACGCCACCGATTCGTTCAACATCACCGATTCCTGTGGCACGTACCCGATCTGGCAGCGCCAGGCGCGAAGATCCATCTCGGTCAGAGGCACATCGTCCATCAGGATCCGGCCGCGGTCGGGCTGCAGCAGCCCCGTCACGAGGTCGAGCACCGTGGTCTTGCCGGCGCCCGAGGGGCCCGCCAGAACCGTCAGCTCGCGCGCGGGCAACACGAACGACTGGTCCTGCACGATGGTGACACCGTCATAGCTGAAGCTCACCCGCTCGAAGCGGATCTCGCGCTCGAGCTCGATGCGTTGCGAGCCGCCGGCAGTCTCGCGCTGCGCGCGCGCCGCATCGATCGCCGCGGCAATCGACCAGTAAGCGCTCTCGCGCATCGCGACCTGCTGAAAGGCGCGCTGGCTCTTGGACAGGTAGTTCACGACCCGCGCGAGCAGGAACAGCATCACCAGCAGGCTCGCGATCGGCATTTCGAGCACGACCAGCCCGATGTAGAACCCGATACAAACCATGATCGCCAGCAGCGGCTCCTGCAATGCGGAGAGCGCTTCCTTGGCGACCACCTGCCGGCGCAGCGCGCGCCGCAGCTGGCGCGTGAGATCGGACAGCAACGCCTCGACGTGGCTCTCGCGCGCCATCGCCTTGAGCGGTTTGGCGGCGGCGAGGCGGCTGCCGACCGCCCCGAGCAGGGACTTGAACAGCTCGGTCTGGTGCCGGCTTGCACGACGCGACTTGCGAATCAGCCGGCTGAGCACGAGCAACAGCACGGTGCCGGCAAGGAACGCGGCGATACCCGCCGGCAGGGAGATCGACAGGGCGATGGCGACATAGATGAGCGCGTTCAGCGCGAGCGCCAGCATCTCCGCGGTGTGCTGGAAGGCTTCGGCGGCGCGTTGGGCCTCGGAGCCGATCGATGCGGACAGGCGGCCGACCGACTGCTGCACGTAGTAGCGCCAGTTGGCGTTGACTACGGCGCGGATCAACGCCAGGCGCAGATCCGATGCGATGCGCGCCACGGTGTACCCGACCTGGCGGTTGGCGATCAGCGTGAGCACCGCTTTGCACGCGATCAGCAGTACGGCGAGCCCGAGCAGGTTCAGCGGCGTCGCCTGAACGTGCAGGAGCTCGGTTACGCCGAGCGCGATGCGCTGCGGCAGGCTCGGATCGGCTTGCGTGTCTCCGGCTGCAAGCGAGAGCATGGACAGCAGCATCGACAGGCCGAGGCCGTCGAGCAGGCCGGCGAGGAATACCGCGCCCAGCCCGGCGGCGCTGCGGCCGGGATACAGGCGCATCACGGCGCCGATCATCGCGATGGTGCCACGGCTGCGGGCTGCGGCGGGAGAGGCGCTCATGGCGTCAGAAAGGTCAGGCGCGGTCCCTCGCGGATCGTGACCGGTCGGGCAGGATCGGCGTCGAACTCTTCGCCGTCCAGAGTGTAGCTCGACAACCGCTGCAGGCGCAGCGCATCGCAGCGGCCGCTGAGGTAGCCGCGTCCGGCGTCCATGGCGGGCGTGAAACGGCCGGTGGCGATCCACGGCAGCCGGGCCCAGAAAGCGATATTCCGAGCTGCGATGGCAGTGAAACGTATGGCGCCTTCGCCTTGCGGCGCATACGGGTTGAGAAGACCCTCCCGGTGCTGAAGCGTGCTGACGATCAGCAAGCGCGCGGGCTTCGCCAGCGGTTCACGGCCGGGCACCTCGACCCGCAGATCATCGAGTTGCGGGTCGTGCATGCTCAGCATGTCAGGCAGAGGGAGCTTGAGCAGGGTCCAGGCGGTGCCGGCGGCGCCGTTGCGCAGTGCCCCGCTGCCTTTATCGCGGTAACGATGACAGGCGCGGATCGCGTGGTCCACCAGCCCTGCCGCCAGGAAAAATCCGTGTCGCACCGGCGCCGGCGGCTGCTCGATCCGCAGCACGGGCCGAATCTCGATGTCGAGCGCCGCGCCGTCGCGCCAGCGTCGCAACGCGGTCTCGAGCTTCGACAGCACGTTGCCGCGTCCGCCGAGCTCGGCCGCAGTGAGATTGGTGCGCCCGCCGCCCAGGACGAGGAGCTGCGGCTGCGCGACGTCGGCCGGAAGCGACGCAAGCCGATCTGCCACGGCCTGCACGGTGCCATCGCCGGCCAGGAGAAAGATGATTTGCTGCCGGCGCTGGAGCAGGAGATCCATGGTTGCGGCAATGCCCGCGGAATCTGCGGCATGGATCACTTCGATGCCTTGATCGCGGGCGAGCTGCGCGGCGCGCTCGGCGAGGCCGTGGCGCGAGGTGCCGAAGCTTCTCGGATTGATGACGAGGCAGGGCGCCTGCGGCGGCAGGGCGAGTTGCGCCCGCGGCGCCAGGGCGGGTTGCGCCGGTTGCGCCGGGCTCACGGCGTTCGAGGCAGATCGGGCTTGTCCGTCCACCTGCGCATTGCGGATCGCTCCACCGATGTAGCCTTTGCGCCCCGCCACAGCTCGGCAAGCGCCGCGAAGAAACTGCGCCGTCCGGTGGCGTGGTACGGCGCTTCGCGCGGCAGCAACGCGTTCAGGCGCCGATGCGCCTTGCCGAGATTGTGATAGGGCAGGGAGGGAAACAGGTGATGTAGCGCGTGGTAGCGCAGGCCAACGGGAAACAGCAGCACCGTGAGCCAGCTCTGGCCGATGATGTTGATGGAATCTTCCATCTGTTCGAGATGGCTCATGCGCTCGCCGTGGTTGCCGTAGCGGTGAGCGGCGAGGTTGCGCACCCAGTTGAGCCCCAGGGCGCCGGCGACCAGCAAGTAGCCCATGAAGAAGTGTCCCGCATCGATTGTGCCGGCCACGAGCAGCCCGGCGATGCACAACAGATACACGAAGGAAATCGCTTCGACGATGACGAGGTGGCTCTCGTCGCGGCGCGGAAAGCGTTTCGCATAATAGGGGTTCGATACCGCCGCGGAGGCGCGCGTAAGGACCCATTCGCGCAGGCCACGATTGAGCCACGACAGTGGCCCCAGCACGCCGAGGCGCACGAACATGAAAAGCGGCAGCAACGGCGCCTGCGCCAGGTACTTGACCGTTTCGCGCAATGGCGAGGCCGCGAGCGGCAGGTATTCGCCGTCGCGAGGCGTGCCGAAGTGCCGGGCGTTGTGGTGGTCGGCGTGGTTGCGATAAAAGATCCACGGCATGAGGAACGGGATGCCGATGAACAGGTTCCACGCCCGTGCGAACCATCGCATCTGATCGCGCCGCGTATGCACAAGCTCGTGGATGAAGGTCCCGCTGCGGAAGAACAGGACGATGCTCGCCAGGTATGCGGCGAGCTGGAGCAGGCTCCACTTCGGTGCCAGGAAATACACCGCCGCGAGGCTCCAGGCCGCAGCCGTTGCAAGTGCGAAGTCGATCCAGTAGACGGGCGCGGAACGTGTATGGAGGTCGTTCACCGCCGTGCGTGCCTGCTCGAACCAGGCGGGCGCTTGTTTGGAGTCGCTCCCGAAGTTGTCCTCGCCGACAGTCGGCGCGACGCGGGCGGATCGATGGGCGGAGGCCTCTGCGGCATAGGGTCTTTCTCTGAGAGCCTGCGGCATAGCGTTGCGAGAATACCGTCAGGATTGCTCCGGAACAAGCGCGGCTGCCGGTTTTCTGCTGCGGCAGCGCGACAGTATGGGTACAATCTCGCGTCGAATTCGGCGGAACCACGAGTCCGCGAGGCGCGGGGGGTGTGTCGTTGCGGGAAGACAAGGGCAATAAAGACAAGCACGAAGCCACTGCGACGCGTAGCGGGATAGCGCTGCGGCGAGCAAACTTTCGCACGTTGACCGAGGCGCTCGATTACGCTGCCGAGGGCCGCACCGGCTTCAACTTCTATAACGGCAAAGGCGAGCTCGCTTGCGTTCTGCCCTATAGTGAGCTGCGCGAAAAGGCGCTTCGACTCGCATGCCGGCTGCAGACATTTGCACGCGGCAGCCGCGTCGCGCTGGTGGCGCATACTCATCCCGACTTCGCGGTGATGTTTTTCGCCTGCCAATACGCGGCGCTCGTGCCGGTGCCGCTGGCGGCGGCGATCCATCTGGGCGGCCGAAGCGCCTATATCCGGCATCTTAGCGACCTCGTGCGCGATTGCGGCGCAGTCGCCGCTTTCGCACCGGCCGATTTCATCGGCATGTTGCACGAGGCAGCGGCCGGCCTTCCGGTGCAGCGGGTCGGCACCCTGCAGGACTTCATGGCGCTGCCGGCGCTCGACGAGCTGCCCGCGCCGCCTGCGGCTCACGAGCTAGCCTACCTGCAATACACCTCAGGCAGCACCCGCTTTCCGCGCGGTACGATGATCACGCAAGCGGCGGCGATGGCGAACCTGGAAGGCATCTTCACCCACGGCTTCGAGATTGCTGCGGATGACCGCTTCTGCTCCTGGCTGCCTTTCTACCACGACATGGGGCTGGTCGGGATCGTGCTAGGGTGCGTTGCCACGCAGCGCTCGGTCGACTACCTCGCGACGCGCGATTTCGCCATGCGACCGCGCCTGTGGCTGAAGCTCATCTCCCAGAACCGCGGCACCATTTCGTTCAGTCCCCCCTTCGGTTATGCGCTGGCCGCGCGCCGCGTGAGGGCCAAAGACGCCGACGGGCTCGATCTGTCGTGCTGGCGCATTGCCGGCGTGGGCGCCGAAATGATCCACCCGGAGTGGCTGACGAACTTCGCACACGCCCTGGCGCCCGCCCGCTTCGACCCGTGCGCATTCCTGCCCTGCTACGGCATGGCCGAATGCTCGCTGGCGGTGAGTTTCGCGCCCGTTGGAGGCGGATTCGGCATCGATTTCGTCGAGGCCGAGCGCCTGGCGCGGTACAACGAGGCCGCAGCCGCGCCGAGCGCCGACCCCGAGCGCTTGGGCTCGGGTTTCGTCGACCCCGAGCC
>JBOIEI010000502.1:0-2053 GCA_050741055.1 Burkholderiales bacterium
GCCTGGGAATGCTCTGCCTGGGAATGCTCTGCCTGGGAATGCTCTGCCTGGGAATGCTCTGCCTGGGAATGCTCTGCCTGGGCCATCGGGCCTTCCGACCCGACCTCGCTTGCACGAGCCATTCCCGTGCGCCCTGCCTTGGCCGCCCAAGGCAGGGCGAACACGCCCCCGCCGTGGATCGGGCCGCGTTCGTTCGATCCGCGCGCAGCCGTTCGGTCCTAACCGTTCAGCGCACCGTAGCGCGTCTCGTACTCCTTGATCAGACGCGCGAGCAGGTCGCTCAGGCGTTTGGCCGCAAACGGGCTCAGAATGATTCGGTGTTCCAGCTGAACCTCGAAGTCGCCCGCACCGCGGTCCCAATTCTGGTTGACCCCGAAGTTCAGCACCACCTCTTCGCGGGTGCTGGTCGCATTCGCGACGTTGCAATACGAGCTCTTCAGGTGGCCGGTATTCCAGCTGACGCGTGCGGCGCTGGGTTCCGCGCGCTGCGCCGATTCCTTTTCCGTTGCTTCCGGTGCCTTTGCCATGCCATCTCCCTTCGATTGAACAAAACGAACTCACACGCACATCGGCCGCAACACGCGTGATGCGTGCTGACGTTGCTGCCTGAGCCGCCAGTGTAATCCCCAGGCCCGGGCCTGGATCGTCTGCGCAGCCGGCCCCGTTTGGCTGCCCGTATTGGCTGCCCGTATTTGGCTGCCTGTGTTTGGCTGCTTGTTATCGCGCCGGCCGCGGCTGCACAGCACCTCGCGGGGAGGTCTGTTCCGTCGGTTTCGGCGTACGGCGCCCGCCGTTGGTATCGGCGCCGATATTCGGGAAGCTTGCCTTGCAGCGAATTCCCGCGGGGATCTTCCGCTCCTTGTTCTGCATTTCGAGACGAACGCCGAACGTGCCGCTGGCGGCATCGAGCACGATATCGACGACCTTCACGGTCGCGCGAAGACGCGTGCCGGCCGGAACCTCCGGCACGACCTCCACCGTCTGCCCGCGCTGCACCTTTCCGTAGGCCTCGACGGGGAGGAGAACTTCCACGTAAAGCACGTCGATCTCCGCGAGCTTCATGAGCGGCTTCCTGCCGACACCCGCTTCGGCGAACTCGCCCGGATGCAGGATGCGCTCGGTGACCACCCCGTCGACGGGACTGCGGATCGTCTTGAGCCGGATGATCTCTTGCTGGCGCTGGTATTCGAGCTTTGCGAGCATGCGGTTGTCGGACGCATCGCGAAGCTCCGCTTCCGCCAGCGCCTTCTCCGTGGCCGCTTCGTCGCGCGCCTGCTCGGACATGAACTTGTCGCGGTGCAGTTCCTCGATCCGCCGTGCCTTGCTGGAGCTGAACTCCACGCGCGACTTGCCGGCGATCACGGCCCCCTCCATTTGCGAACGTTGCTTGGCGATCGCGGCCTGGATCTGCTCGACGGAGGTATCGAGCACAGCCACTTCCTGACCCTTTCGGACGAAATCGCCACGATCGACGTTCATGCGATCGATCAACCCTTCGAGCGGGCTGCGCAGCTCGATCACCTGCTTGGGCTCGATGACGCAGTCGAACTCGGCGGCTGTAGCATGCAATCCGGCACCTGCCAGCACCAGCACGACGCTCAGCCGTCTCATTGCAGCGCGCAGGTCGCAACGGCGCCGGACGGATGCCGCGCTGGATTCATCCACAATGCCCATCGCGTTGTTCATCGACGGCCGGACAACAGCCGCGCGATACTCCCTTTTGTTGTGCCGGGCCGCAGGCGTTCGCCGCGGCCAGACCGGCGGATGACATTATGCATCACGCACGATCGACTGCCTGCCTCCGCCACCAATTCTCGAGCCAGCCGACGTTGCCGCCGACGGCAACGATCTCCTGCAGGGCTTCGGGCAGCGGCGAGAAACGCCGCTCCAAGCCGCGCGTGCGGTTGACCCAAAGCCCTCCGGCGAAATCGACCTCGAGCTCGTCCCCGGTGGCACACAACTCGGTGACGCCGGTACAGTCGGTCAGCACACGCACGCCGCAACCGATGGCGGCGCGATAGCCCAGGTAGGGCATGGATTCGCAGACGAGGCC
>JBOIEI010000503.1:0-2043 GCA_050741055.1 Burkholderiales bacterium
GCCTACCGCTGACGGTGCTGGGCGACGGCGATTACATGATGGGCGTGAACGGGCTGTGGACCGCGACCCGGCATGGGATCCCGCTGCTGATCGTCGTGGCGAACAATCTCTCGTTCTTCAACGACGAGATGCACCAGGAGCGCATGGCACTGGAACGCGGCAGGCCGAAGGAAAACCGCTGGATTGGACAGCGCATCGCAGGGCCTGACCTCGACATTGCCGCGCTCGCGCGAGCACAAGGCGCCGTCGCCATCGGCGATATCACGGAGCCTGCGCAGCTGCGCGAAGCCCTGCACTCCGGCGCCGCGCAGACGCGCGATGGCAAGGTCGTCGTCCTGGATGTGCGGGTTGCCGCGGAATACGACGCACCGCTCGCGAATCTCATGGTTCGCGGGCATGCATGAAACTGGCGCGGCTCTCTAAGGCGCCTCGAGCAGAAGACCGATGTCGGTGCTCAGTGCGGCGAGTTGCGAAGGGAGCAGGCCGAGAGCCTGCAACGCGAACGCCTGCTCGCGTTCCCAGAATTCGGACAGGCGCTGCCGGCGATGCAGCCGGGTGATGCAGTCGGCCAGCACGCCGATGGCGATCAGGCGCCGGGTCGAGCGGCCCTGCGGCCCGCCTGCTTGCGCCGATTCATCGCGCACATGGTGCAGGCTTACGGGCAGCCACAGATCCATGGGCAGGCACCAGCTTCTCGCCAGCAGCCCGCCGACCAGCGCATGATCGATGCCGTAGCGCGCGCGCTCCCTCGCCGTGATCTCGAGCCTGCCCTGTTCCTGCTCGTTCGCGAGCCACGCGCCGTAGTCGCAGTGCTTGAGCAGCATGAGCGGGATTCCGCAATTGCGGAACATCCCGAAAGTGTGCGCTTCGTCGAAATCGGCCACACCGAGCTCGCGCGCGAGATAGGCGATCACGAGCGAACGCTCCGCGGCGCGTTCCCAGAACGCTTCCAGCTCGGACCTGCCCACGACGGTGAGCGCACGTCGCAGCATGAAACCCGCCACGAAGTTGGCACAGTACTTGAGGCCACCGAAGGTGACCGCGCCCCGAACTGCGGTTACCTTGTGACGCAATCCACACAGGGGCGAATTCACCGCCGCTAGGAGCGCCTGCGCGAGCTTTGCGTCCTGCTCGATAAGTTGCACGACCCAGCTGCGATCGGGCTGCGGCTGCGCCAACTCCTGGATGAGATCCGCGAGCAGCGCCGGACAGGGCGGGATGCCGAGTTGCTGCACGCTGTGAGTCGCCTCGCACAATTCGAGGTTGACGAACATCGGGTGGTAGTCGGTGGCCACGTCAGGCAACGCTCGCAGGCGGGATGGCCAGCGGCGAGCGCGCCTGGATGCCAGCCGCGTCTTCCAGGGGCGGCTCGCCCCACCACTGCCCCGTCTCCGGCGCACGCGCAGCCAGCAACGCTTCGATGGCAGGAACGAGCTCCTTGCCGATTGCACGCTTGGTCACGAAGCGCTTCGCCCCTGCCCGGCCGGCTGCGTGACGATGGAACGCATCGTCGAAATTGGACACCATCACCACCATCGACCGAGGCGAAGCTTCGAGCAGCTTGCGCGTGCCGGCGACGCCGTCGATGCCCGGCAGCTTGATATCCATCAGCACGACATCGACCTTGTGCACGCCGATGGCACGCAGAGCCTCGTTCACGTTCGCTGCCTCCAACACTTCGATGGCGCCGAACGCGACGTGCATCAGCTCGCGCAGCGCCTGCCTCACGGCGCGATGGTCCTCTACGATGAGGATCACCGGGCCGTGGTGTGAATGCAAATCGCTCGTGTCCACGTCGTCTCGCCGCAGGTTCGTATGCCGCGACTGTAGCGAAAGCGAATGCGCTGCGCTGTCGGGAGCATCCGACACATCGCGTCAGGAATTTCCTGACAGATGCCGATGGCGAACCATTCGAACTGCTCGAACCCGACTGCGCCTGGGTTATTCGAGCGAAGTGACGCCGTGCTGAATTGCGAACTTGATCAGGGAAGCGAAATCGTGGATGTCGAGCTTCTCCATGAGGCGCGCCCGGTAAGTTTCCAC
>JBOIEI010000504.1:0-5017 GCA_050741055.1 Burkholderiales bacterium
GTGCATGTCCGTGCACCATGCAAGACCTGACCCCGGGGTGGCGCGGTCACATTATGGCACCGATTGCGGCGCAGCTCCGCTCGGCTCTTCGCGCTGCTGGCGCTCGGCCCGGCGCTCAAGGCGTTTCGGCGCTCGGTTCGGCCCGCGCCAGCCGCCGGCGCCGATCGAGCCCGGGAAAGAGCCGCATCCACAGCGCCACCACCACCAGCGTGCTGCAGCCGCCGAACACGACCGCCGGCACCGTGCCCATCAATGTGGCCATGAGACCCGCCCAGAACTGGCCGAGCTGGTTCGATGTGCCGGTGAAGAGCGCGTTGACCGCACTGACCCGCCCGCGCATGGCATCGGGCGTGTCGAGCTGGATGAGCGTGGAGCGGATGACGACGCTCACCATGTCGGCTGCGCCCAGGACCATCAGCGCGGCCAGCGACAACGCCAGCAGCTGCGATGTGCCGAAGACCACGGTGGCCGCACCGAAGATCGCCACGCACACGAACATGATGCGTCCCACGTGATCGTTCAAGGGGAAACGGGCGAGATAGGCAGAGGCGAGCACCGCACCCGCCGCCGGCGCCGCACGTAACAGGCCGAGCCCTTCGGGACCCGTCGCCAGAATGTCGCGAGCATAGATGGGCAGCAACGCCGTCACGCCGCCGACCAGAGTGGCAAACAGGTCGAGCGATATCGCGCCCAGGATGACCGGATTGGAACGGATGAAGGCGAACCCGGCCAGAATCGAGGCGAGCGTCGGCGGTTCGTGCGGCCCGGCCAGGGGGCGGCGGCGGATCGCTAGAATCACCGCGCCGGCCACGAGAAAGCTTGCCGCGCTGGTGGCATAGACGATCGAAGGTCCGGCGAGGTAGAAGGCACCGCCCAAGGCCGGCCCAACGATGACCGCGATCTTCTTCGTGGTGTTGCTCCAGGCCACCGCGCGCGAGAGCATGTGATCCGCGACCAGTCCCGGCAGCATGGCGCGCAGTGCGGGTGACTGGAACGTCGTTGCGGTGCCGATTGCGAATACGACGGCATAAGTCACGCTGCTGGTCAGCCAGCCAGCCCGGCTGCCGAGCGCCAGCACGATCGCGGCCGAGCACTGCACCAGCTGGCAGACGAGCGCGACCCGCCGCCGGTCGTAGCGATCGGCGACGTGGCCCGCCGGCAGCGAGCACACGATCTGTGCGCCGAAGTGCGCCAGGCCGATCAGGCCGAGGTCGAGCGCGCTGCCGGTCAGGTCGTAGATCTGCCAGCCGATCGCGACCACCATCATCTGGTAGGCGAGGACGGTGGCGATTTCCGCGCTCCAGAAGCGAGTGAACGCGCCGTTGCCGGCTGCCGAAGCTTGCATCGCGCCCTATGTAGCAGAACTCGGTCTTGCATGGCAACGCATCGAAGGACTCCCCTCTCCCCCTGGGAGAGGGGCTGGGGGGTGAGGCCGGGAATTCGCGAACCATGGTTCGCGCCGGCCTAACGGCATCGGCCTGCATGCCGATGCGCGCCCTGCAAGGGAGGGAAGTCGTGCGCGCGACGCATGGTTTCCCTCACCCTCGATCCCTCTCCCGAAGGGAGAGGGTAGACAAGCATACCCATCGAGACGCTCGCCATGACAGCGGCTTTCGCAAAGACCGCCGGCGCCGGTGTTAGCATCCACGACTTTCCGATCGGAGCCCTCATGCGACCCATTCGTTCGATATTGCCGTGGATTTTGTTGCCCGTGATATTCGCGCTTGCCGGCCCGGTGCGCGCGGCGGAATCCTTTCCAACCCGTCCCGTCAGCATGGTGGTGCCCTACTCGGCCGGTGGTTCGGCCGATGTCGTCGGGCGCCTGATGGCGGCGGAGATGAGCAAGACCCTGGGCGAGAACGTCGTCATCGAATTGCGGCCGGGCGCCGGCGGCAACATCGGCGCCGAGCTGGTCGCCCGCAGCGCGCGCCCGGACGGTTACACGATCCTGCTCGGTTCCTTGTCGCTGTCGTCCAACCCGAGCCTGATGAAGCTCAAGTTCGATCCGCGCAAGGATCTGGTCGCAGTGGCGGGGCTCGCCACGCTGCCGAATCTCATGGTCACTGCCGTGTCCTCGCCGTACAAGACCTTCAAGGAGGCCATCGCGGCGGCACGCCAGAATCCGGGCAAGCTCACTTACGGCTCTTCGGGTCTCGGCACCAGCAGCCACCTGACCGGCGAGCTTCTGAACGCGGCAGCCGGCATCGAGCTGCTGCATGTTCCGTACAAGGGCAGCGGTGCGGTCTATCCCGATCTCATGGCGCGGCGCGTCGATTTCCTGTTCGACCTGGCCGGCTCGTCCGCCGGATACGTGCGAAGCGGCAAGGTGCGCGCCCTCGCGACCACCGCACCGCGCCGTTCGCCTGCACTGCCCGACGTGCCGACTATCGCGGAGACTTTTCCCGGATTCGAGTTCGGCGCCTACCTCGCGTTGTTCGCGCCGGCGGCAACGCCGAAGGAGGCGATTGCCCGGCTGGAAGATGCGGCGGCCAAGGCTTTGCAGGCGCCGCAGGTGAAGGAGCATCTGGCACAAATGGCCGCCGAGCCGGTTCCCGTTTCGTCGAGCGGGTTCCAGAAGTACTTCGACAACGACGTGGAGCGGTTCGCGCGCCTGGTTCGCGAGGGGAAACTCAAGCCGTTGCAGTGAGCGGTTGACCACCCCGTCCGCGACCTTGTCGCGTCCCGCCCCACCTCGGTGAGGAGTGGAGTGCACCCGTCCCCGGCGCCGTCGCGTCCAGCCCCTCCTTGAAAAGGAAAGGAGTTTGGTTTCCCCTCTCACGAGCAGGGGGTGGCGGCGCGGCCGACGGGGTGGTGTGGTTCAGCCGGCATTTGCCTGCGCCTGCAAATCCAGCGTGACGCGCACCGCACTCGGCTCGGGCGAGCGGTCGATGGTGAAGCCGTTGCGCCGCGCCATCGCCAGCATGCCGGTGTTCTCGAGCAACACATCGCCGACCAGCCATTGCGTCCCGCGTTCACGGCAGTAGCGAATGATCTTGTCGAACAGAATCGAGCCGAGCCCTTGTCCCTTCAGATCCGAGCGCACCAAGATCCCGAACTCGGCCCGAGCATTTTCCGGATCGGTGACCGCGCGCACCACGCCCAGCGTTTCCGGTGCGCCCGCGTCGTCGGCGGCAACGGCGACGAACGCCATCTCGCGCTCGTAGTCGATTTGCGTCAAGCGCGCAAGCTCCGAGGGCGCGATGTAGCGGCGGGTGTGAAACACACGCATGCGAATGTCCTCGGGGCTCAGCTTGCGCAGAAAGCCGAGATGGCGTTCGGTATCTTCTGGCCGGATCGGGCGCAACAGCAGGCTGCGTCCCTGCCATTCGATGCGCTCCTCCAGCTCGCGCGGATACGGTCGGATGGCGAGGCGCTCGCGTCCGCTTGCCTTCGCCGGGAGCACCCGGACTCGCGCATCGAGCGCAAGCACGCCCTGGTCGTCGGCGAGCAGCGGATTGATGTCGAGCTCGACGATCTGCGGCATGTCGATCACGACCTGCGAGAGCTTGCCCAGCACGTCGTAAATCGCGTCCAGATCGGCCCGCGGGCGCTCGCGGTAGCCGGCGAGCAGCCTGGCGACCCGGGTCCGATCTACCAATGCCTGTGCCAGCGGCACGTTGAGCGGAGGCAGCGCGACGGCACGATCGGCGATCACTTCCACTGCCGTGCCGCCGTGGCCGAACAGGATCACCGGACCGAACAACGGGTCGACCGCCATGCCCGTGATGAGCTCGTGCGCGTCCGGCCTGCGCACCATCGGCTGGATGGTGAACCCGCTCAGTGCGGCGTCGGGCCGCAGCGAGGCAATGCGCTCGAGCATTGCGGCCGCCACCGCGTGTACTTCATCCGCGCTCTCCAGGTCGAGCGCGACGCCGCCCACGTCCGACTTGTGCGTGATGTCGGGCGAAAGAATCTTCAGCACCACCGGGAATCCGAGCACGCGGGCAGCCGCGACCGCCTCGTCGACCGAGTACGCGACGCGCGTATCGACCACTGCAATGCCGTACGCGCGCAACAGCGCTTTCGCTTCCGGTTCGGTGAGCATCTCGCGGCCCTCGCGCAGCACCTTCGCCACGACCTCGGTCGCGGCCTGCCGGTCCGGGGCGAAGCTTTCGCTTTGTGCCGGCGGTGCTTGCCGCAGCAACGCCTGATTTCTGCGATAGGTGACGAGCTGCATGAATGCGCGCACCGCCTCCTCCGGCGTCGCGTAGTTCGCGATGCCGGCGTCGTGACAGAGCGTGCGGGCGCGCGCTACCGCCTCTTCGCCGAGCCAACAGGTGAGAAAGGGCTTGCCCGCGCGCCGCATGAGCGGGACGCACGTGCGCGCGATCGCTTCGGCGGCGACGATGGCGGTGGGAGCGTGCATGAATAGAATCGCGTCGACGTTGGCATCGTCGGCGAGTGCCTTCAGCGCATCGACGTAGCGCTGCACCGGCGCGTCGCCGATGATGTCGATCGGATTGCCGCGGGACCAGGTGTCGGGCAGCGCCTGGTCGAGCCGCGTCAAGGTGTCGGATGCGAGCTCGGCGAGCACCCCGCCGGCCAGGGACAGCGCGTCGGCCGCCAGCACGCCCGCACCGCCGCCGTTGGTGAGGAGTGCGATCCGCTCCCCGTGCAGGCGGGTCTCGTGCGACAGCGTTTCCGCCGCGTCGAACAGGTCGAGCAGGGTATCGACACGCAGCATGCCGGCGCGGCGTATCGCGGCGTCGAACACATCGTCCGATCCCGCCAAAGCGCCGGTGTGCGAGGCAGCGGCGCGGGCGCCTTCCGCGGCGCGCCCCGCCTTGACCACGATGATCGGCTTGTTGCGCGCGGCGGCGCGGGCGGCGGAGAGAAACTTGCGCGCGCCCCGGATCGATTCGAGGTAAAGCAGGATCGCGCGTGTGCCGGCATCGCTGCCGAGATAGTCGATCAGGTCCGCGATGTCGACGTCGGCGCGCTCGCCTGCGGATATGAAATGCGAGAAACCGATGCGGCGCGACCTTGCCCAGTCGAGCACGGCCGTGACCAGGGCGCC
>JBOIEI010000505.1:0-3730 GCA_050741055.1 Burkholderiales bacterium
CCCCTCTCCCTCCGGGAGAGGGGCTGGGGGAGAGGGGAAAAAGCTCAGCCGTCCAACATCAACAGCCAGTCGACGGCGTACAACGTGGGCCCTGACGCGATGACCGGATTGAGATCCAGCTCCCGCAGCCGCGCGCCGTGCGCTGCGCCAAAGAGCGAGATGCGCACCAGCAGATCCGCGATCGCGGCCTTGCTGACCGCGGGCTTGCCGCGCACGCCGTCGAGCATGGCGCGGCCTTGCAGCTCATCGAGCATGGCGAGCGCCTGAGCTGTCGTGACCGGCGCCTTGCGAAACGCTACATCCCGCAGAACCTCGATCAGAATTCCGCCCAGGCCCGCCATGACCACGACGCCGAAGACCGGATCGCGCTGCAGGCCGATGACGAGCTCGGTGCCCGGCGGCGCCATCGGCTGGACGGCGACACCCTCGATGCGTGCGTGCGGAAAGCGCGCCGCCGCAGTAGCCACGATCTCGTCGTAGGCGGCGCGAATCGAAGTCTCGGTCGCGAGCCCGAGGCGCACGCCGCCGGCATCGGTTTTGTGCGCGATGTCGGGGGATTCGATCTTGAGCGCCGCCGGCCGCTCGAACGAACGCGCGATCTCCGCGGCCTCCTCGGCCGAATGCGCGATGCGCACCGGAACGCACGGCACGCCGGCTGCGCCCAGCAGCGCCTGCGCTTCCAGCGTCGCGACCTGCCCTGCTTCGGGCGGCAGGGAGGCGACCTCGAACGGGGCGAGCGGGCTGGGCGCAGTCTCTGCTGCCCTGCCCCGAGTCCTATTGGTTGCGGCGATCGAAGATGACGCGCCGGCGAGCCAGGCCCGCCGCGCTAGCGCGTATTGGCACAGTCCTGCAACTGCATCGATGGCCGGTTCGGCACCGCGCAGTACGGCAATGCCCATCGCATGCAATCCGTGCAGGGCCTCATCCGGCGCGGCGACCCAGCACACGACCAACGGCTTGGTCGCGGCCGCCTTGATGCGCCGAAAGATCTCGAGCAGCGTATTGACGTGCGCGTCCATGAGCTGGATCCATACGACGGCGACATGGATGTTCGGATCGGCCATGAGGATCGCGACGCTGCGTTCGAGCAGCTGCGGCTCGGCCACGAACTGGCCGGTGATGTCGACCGGATTGGCCGCGGTGCCGAAGCCGGGGATGGCCGAGCGCATCTGCTCGGTGGTCGCCGCGGAAAGCTGCGGCAAGGCGAGGCCCAGCTCTTCCGCGCGATCGGCCATGAGCACGCCCGCCCCGCCCGACTGGGTCACGATGCCGATGCCATTGCCTGCCGGGAGGTCGCAGAACGCGAACACTTCCACCAGGTCCAGCATGTGCTCTTCGTTGCGTGCGCGCACGATGCCGAATTGGCGCGCGATGCCGGCAAATACCCGATCTTCCCCAGCCAGCGATCCGGTGTGCGAGACGGCGGCGCGCGCACCCGACGCGGTGCGGCCGACCTTGGTGAGCACCAGCGGCTTGCCGACGGCCAGCGCCTGCTCGGCGACTCGAACGAGCTCCGTTCCGTTTTTGAAGCCCTCGATGTAACCGGCGCCGACGCGGATGCGCGCATCGGACAGTACCTCTTGCATCACCTCGGCGAAGGTGACGTCGATCTCGTTGCCGGTATTGACGAAGTAACCCAGCCCGAGATCACGCCGGCGGGCGAGCGCGGCGATCGCGGTTCCGAAAGCTCCCGACTGGGTGACGAACGCCACTGGCCCTGGAGGCGTCGGTCCGTCGGCGTATTGGCCGAAGCTCGCCATGACGCGGTCGAACGCGTTCACGAGCCCCAAACAGTTCGGGCCGCAGATCCGGATGCCTGCCGTTCGCGCCCGAGCCTCGAGCTCGGCTTCGAGCTTGGCACCTTCGGCGCCCATCTCACCGAAGCCCGAGCTGAATATCACCGCGGCCCGGACGCCTTTCCTTCCGAGGTCGTCGAGCGCCGCGGGAACGACTGCAGCCGGAACGGCCACGATGGCGAGATCGACCTCGCCCGGAATGGCAGCCGCATTGGGATAGCATGCCAGGCCCGCGATGCGGTCGTATCTCGGATTGACCGGATGGATTGCGCCCGCGTACTGCTTCTCCAGCAGGAACTTGAGCGGGCGGCCGTTCACCTTGCGAAAGTCGGCCGAGGCGCCGACGATCGCGATGGAGCGCGGGCGAAGCAGCGGCCATAACGAACCGGTCGGCGAACCGGTCATGCGCGACCGGGGCTCACGGATCGAGGCTCACGCACGAATCGGGACTCACGTCGAGCCGGCACCGCTTGCGGACTGCAGCTCGGTCAGGTACTGGTGCTCGCGCGTCCATGGCAACGGTTTCATCGTCTTGCGATCTGCCTTGGCGGCCAGGATCTGATGCAGCGAGATCCATCCGCTGGAAAAAGCGTGCGCGCAGCCGGCGAGGTATACGAGCCAGGTGCGGTAGCGCTGTTCGCCCACCAGCTCGCGCGCCTTGGCCTGCGCCGATTCCAGGCGCGACGCCCACAAGTCGAGCGTCCTGGCGTAATGATGCCGCAGCGACTCGACGTCGACCGCTTCCAGGTTCTGCTCGCTCATCGCGCGGATCGCCAGGCTCAAGTGGGGCAGCTCACCATGGGGAAAGATGTAGCGGTCGATGAACGCACCCGCGCCCAGCCCGACCGCGCGGCTTTTTGGGTCCATGGTCGTGATGCCGTGGTTCATCACCAGGCCGTCGTCGGCCAGCAGGCGCTCGATTTTGCGAAAGTAAACCGGCAGATTGGCAAGACCCACGTGCTCGAACATGCCGACGCTCGCGATCTTGTCGAACTTCTCGTTCTCCGGTACATCGCGGTAATCGAGCAGCTCCACGCTGCAACGGTCGGCCAGCCCTTCGCGCGCGATGCGTTCGCGCACGAACTCGAACTGATTGCGCGACAGCGTGATGCCGAGCGCTCGCACACCGTGGTGCCGCACTGCGTGCAAGATCAAGCCGCCCCAGCCGCAGCCGATGTCGAGCAGCCGCTCACCGGACGCGAGCATGAGCTTGCGGCAGATGTGCTCGAACTTCTGTTCCTGCGCGGCGTCGAGCGTATCGTCGTCGCCGTGGAAATACCCGCATGAATAAGTCATGTTGCGGTCGAGCCAGAGCTGGTAGAACTCGTTCGACACGTCGTAGTGATGTTCGATCGCCCTCGCATCCTGCTTGCGCGAATGGCCCATCACGCGCCGCAGCCGGGTCCAGGTCGCCGCATGCGGCCGGGCGCCGTGAACCAGGGCGTCGGCGGCCCGCATCGCCTCCAAAATCGACCCTTCGACATCGATCAGCTCATGGATGAAGGCTTCGCCCAGCTCGGAGAAGTCGGCTCCGACCAGCGCCCGCACGGCCGAGGGCTCCTTCACCTTGACGGTGACGGCGGGCGCAGGGCCGAGGTCGTAGGCGAGGCCGTTCCAGAGTTGCAGGCGCAGCGGTACCGGCGCGGTCGTCATGAGATGCTGGGCGAATCGTGCAAGGCGCTTTTCGACGAACACGGTCGGTCCCCCGTTCAGGATTGAGCAGGTTTATCCGGGATTTCGTCCAACTGCGCGAGCCACACGGCGGCTTCGGCATCGCTCGGCGCACGCCAGTCGCCGCGCGGCGAGAGCGATCCGCCGGAGCCCACCTTCGGCGCGTTGGCGATGCAGCTGCGCTTGTATTGGCTCAGCTGGAAGAACCGGCGCAGGAACACGTGCAGCCAGCGTTTGATCGCTGCGAGCGAGTATTCGTTGCG
>JBOIEI010000506.1:0-2926 GCA_050741055.1 Burkholderiales bacterium
CCATCCATCACCAACGCATGCCCGATCACGTAACCGGCGTCTTTCGAGCATAGAAACGCTACCACGCCCGCGACTTCCTCCACCGTCCCGAAGCGGCCGATCGGCACGTCACGCGCGCGCTGCTCCAGCTCGCCCGGGTTGCGGCCGGCGAGAAATCCCTCGGTCGTCACCGGGCCTGGGCACACGGCGTTGACCGCGATGCCGTCCGCGGAAAGCTCCAGCGCCATCGCGCGCGCGAGGTGGATGAGACCGGCCTTGGTGAGGTTGTAGACCGCGCCGTAGCGCGAGGCGACGATGCCGAGCTGGCTCGCCATGTGGACGATGTGACCGCCACCTTGCGCACGCATGATCGGCACGACGGCCTGGCTGGCGAAGAACGGCGCGCGCAGATTGATCGCGACTACCCGGTCGAACTCCTCGTGCGAGAACTCGCCGAACGCCTTGCGCACGCGCACGCCGGCATTGTTCACCAGGATGTCGATTTGGCGCATGCGCGCGTGCGCGGTCGCGACCATTGTCTCCGACGCCGCAGCTTGCGCGAGATCGTGCACGCCCCAGAAGGCTTCCGGCGCGCCCGCGTCCCGGCACGCGGCCGCGGCTTGCTCCAGCTCCGCCTCGGTGCCGTCGGCTGCGAGGTAGATCGTGGCGCCTTCGGCTGCGAGTCTCAGCGCCACGGCTCGCCCGATGCCGCGCGATGCGCCGGTAACGACCGCTGACTTTCCGCTGAAGCGCTTTTCCATGACAGTGCCCATCGCGCGTTGTCCAGGTGTGGGCGCATTGTAGCGCCGGGGCGCGCGAGCGCCTTGCCCGTCGGGTTGGTTGCGAGCGCCAAGCACGGATGCTGCGCGAGCGCCCACGGACGCTGCGGCCGCGCCAGCAGCCGCGAGGCGGAGAGCGGGCGCGTGCCGGGCTCCTTGGCGGCGCTTGGGCCGGTTAGAATCGAGCTCCTCGATACTCGACATCTGGAGACACCCGCGATGGACATCCTGGTCCTGCCGGGCGACGGCATCGGCCCCGAAATCTCGCAAGCGACGCTGCGCGTGCTCGATCGCGCGAACGAGCGCTTCGGGCTCGGCTTGCAGTGGAAGCACGACGAGATGGGCTTCGTTACGCTGAAGAAGGAAGGCACGACCTTCCCCGCGCGCATCCTGGAAGCGGCACGGCGCTGCGCCGGGGTCATTCTGGGGCCGGTCTCGCACCTGGATTACCCGCCCTCCGATCAGGGCGGGGTCAACCCTTCGGGCGAGTTTCGCGTCAAGCTCGACCTGTACGCCAACATCCGTCCCGCCAAATCCCGCCTGGGTGTGGGCCTGACCGGCAAGCCGGTCGACCTGGTCATCTTTCGCGAATGCACCGAAGGCTTCTATGCCGATCGCAACATGTACATGGGCATCGGCGAGTTCATGCCCACCGAGGACATGGCGCTGTCGGTGCGCCGCGTCACCGCCAAGTGCTGCAACCGGATCGCGCGGCGCGCGTTCGAGGCGGCGCGGGGGCGGCGCAAGAAGATTACGGCCGTGCACAAGCAGAACGTGCTGCGCATCTCGGATGCGCTGTTCCTGCGCGAAGTGCGCAAGGTCGCGCAGGAATTTCCCGACGTGCAGCTGGAGGAAGTGATCGTCGACGCGATGGCGGCGCTGCTCGTGCGCGATCCGACCCGCTTCGACATCATCGTGTCCACCAACATGTTCGGCGACATCCTGTCCGATGAGGCTTCCGAGCTTTCGGGCAGCCTCGGCCTCGCCGGCTCGGTCAATGCCGGCGACGATCTGTGCGTGGCCCAGGCGCAGCACGGCTCGGCACCCGACATCGCCGGTCAGGACAAGGCCAATCCCACCTCGCTCATTCTTTCGGCCGCGATGATGCTGGAATGGATGGGGCGCCGCCACGGTTCGGATGAATTGACGCGGGCCGCGGCTGCGATCGAGGCGGCAGTCGATTCGGCCTTGTCGAATCCGCAGACGCGCACCGCCGATCTCAAGGGCCCGCTCGGTACGCGTGCCTTCACCCAGGTCGTCGTCGACAAGCTCGGTTGAGCGCGCCCGGCGATGCGCATCCTGCTGAGCAACGACGACGGCTATTTCGCGCCGGGGCTCGCGGTGTTGGCAAGCACGCTGGCACAGGTGGCCGAGGTGACGGTCGTGGCCCCCGAGCGCGATCGCAGCGGCTCCAGCAATTCGCTCACGCTCGATCGTCCCCTCACGCTGCGGCGCGCGCCGAGCGGTTTCAGCTATGTCAACGGCACGCCGACCGATTGCGTGCACCTGGCGGTGACGGGGCTGATCGATTTCGTTCCCGACATGATCGTCTCGGGCATCAACGACGGCGCCAACATGGGCGACGATACGATCTATTCGGGAACGGTCGCCGCCGCCACCGAGGGCTTCCTGCTCGGCATCCCGTCACTGGCGATCTCGCTCGCCGGCGGCCACGGCGCGCACTTCGAAACGGCGGCGCATTATGCGTGCCGGCTGGTCGAGCGCTTCGGCGCCGGCGCGCCGGCGGCCAACGTGCTGCTGAACGTCAACGTGCCCGATCTGCCGCTGGCGCAGGTCGAAGGCATGGAGGTGACGCGGCTCGGCAAGCGCCACAAGGCCGAGCCGGTCGTGCGCGCGGCCACCCCGCGCGGCGATACGGTGTACTGGGTGGGGGCGGCTGGCGCCGCTCAGGATGCCGGCGAAGGCACCGACTTCCATGCAATCGCCAACCGGCGCGTTTCGATCACACCCTTGCAGATGGATCTGACGCATTTCGCCCAGCTCGGCGCCGTGCGCGATTGGCTGGCCCGCGACCGATGACCGAGCGCGTGCGCGGCATCGGCATGACCTCGGAGCGCACGCGCCTGCGCATGGTGGAGCGATTGCGCGCCGGCGGGGTACACGATGAAGCGGTGCTCGGCGCCATGGCCGAAATCCCGCGCCACATC
>JBOIEI010000507.1:0-2595 GCA_050741055.1 Burkholderiales bacterium
GCCGCGTGCATGGCTTCGCCGGCGCGCGGGTAATACCAGGCGCGTTTCCACTGACCGACATCCTCGAACACCGCGCCACGACGCTGATGCCACTCGTGCAGCGGTGTTTTGCGCACCGGATCGGACAATTCACCCGCGTCCATGCCCGCGATGACGCCGAAGCTCACGGGCTGGTAGGGCGGCCGGAAGGTGGTCGTGCCGATCGCGCTCACCCCTTCGCCGCGCATGTCGGCCAAAAGGGCGACCACGTTGGCATTACCGGTCTTGCCCTGATCCACGCCCATGCCGGCCGTCGTGTAGCGCTTCAGATGCTCGATCGCATCGTAGCCCTCGCGCGAGGCGAGCGCGACGTCGGCCAGAGTCACATCGGCCTGGAAATCGACGAACTGCTTGCGCCGCGATGCGCGCTCACCGCGGTGCGCAAGTTGCACTTCGGCCGCCGCCGCCTCGGGCTCGCTCACTTGCGGCATCTCGGGCCTGCGAGCATCGACGAACCCGCACGCCTGCGCGGCCGCGCTGCCTGCGACAAACCCTTGCGCGAGCGCCTCGTGCAGCGACCATGCCGCCTGCATGCTGCCCGCGCAGCGCACGGGTTGGGTCGCCTCGCCCGGCACGAAGGCGCCGGCACGCGCATCGAACCGCAGCCGGCCGCGCGCTTGCGAGAACAGGTGCACGGCCGGGATCCAGCCGCCGCTCATCGCCACCAGGTCGCACGGAATCTCGCGCACCGAACCGCCGGCGAACGGCTGCACGTGCACGGCGCTCACCCGCATGCGTCCGTCGGCTGCCACGATACGGTGGCCGGTAAGGACTTCGATGCCGCGCGCCCGGGCCTGCTGCGGCAGGAAGCCCGCCGCTTGCGCGCGCATATCGACGACAGCCACGGTGGCCACACCCGCGCTCGCCAGATCGAGCGCCGTGCGGTAGCCGTCGTCGCCGACGCTCGCGACCACCACACGCGCGCCGGCCGTAACGCCGTATCGATTGAGGTAACCGCGCACCGCACCGGCCAGCATGATGCCGGGCCGGTCGTTGTCCGGAAAGACCAGCGCCCGCTCGATCGCACCGGTTGCGAGCACCACCTCGCGCGCGCGTATCTTCCATAGCCTTTGCCGCGGCGTGCGCGCCGACGCGCGCGGCGATTCGAAGCGCTGGCAGGCCACGAGAAAATTGTGATCGTAGTAGCCGCTCGCGATCGTGCGCGTGAGAAGGTGTACTTCGGGCGCCGCCAGCAGCTCGGCCATGACGCTCACAACCCAGGCCAGCGCCGGGCGGCCGTCGATGTCGTAGCGTTCCCACAGCAGTTGCCCGCCCGCTTCCGGCTGCTCGTCGGCGAGGATCACGCGCGCGCCTGTGCGCGCCGCGGCAAGCGCCGCGGCCAGCCCCGCCGGTCCCGCACCGACGACCAGCACGTCGCAGTGGGCGTGCATGCGATCGTAGCGGTCCGGATCGGGCAGCTGCGGCGCGCGCCCGAGCCCCGCCATGCGGCGGATGCCCTGCTCGTAGCGCATCCACATCGATGCCGGCCACATGAAGGTCTTGTAGTAGAAGCCGGCCGGCAGCAGCGGCGAGAGCACATCGTTCAATGCGCCCAGATCGAATCCGAGCGCAGGCCAGCAGTTCTGGCTGTGTGCGATCAAGCCCTCGTAGAGCTCGACTTGCGTCGCGCGCACGTTGGGCTCGGTGAACGCGCCTTCTTCCAGCTGCACCAGCGCATTCGGCTCCTCGGCGCCCAGGGCGAGGATGCCGCGCGGCCGGTGGTACTTGAAGCTGCGCCCGACCCGGTGCACGTCGTTGGCGAGCAAGGCGGAAGCGAGCGTATCGCCGGCGTAGCCCTGGTAGCGCCGGCCGTCGAGCTCGAAGCGCAACGGGCGGCGCCGGTCGATCCGTCCGCCGGCATCCGTCCGGTTAGGCTGGCTCATCGGGCAGTTGCGGCGGCGGCGAGCCGGCCGAGTAGACAGCGAGGATGCGCTCGGTCGCCGTATCGCGCACCGCGTTGAACCAGCGCCGGCAGCCGTGCGTGTGCACCCAGCGCTCGCGCTGCCGGCCCTTGGGGTTGGTGCGCATGAAGAGGTAATCGGCCCAGGCGGCGTCGGGCAATTGCTCGGCGTCGGGTGGAAGCGCAATGTGCGCCTCGCCGCCGTAGCCGAACTCGATTTCGTCGCGCGGACCGCACCACGGGCAGGCGATACGCAGCATGTCAGTGGGCGACGGCGGCCGCGCCGTGCTCGTCCACCAGGGCGCCTGTGGTGAAGCGCTCTAGCGCAAACGGAGCCGCGAGCGGATGCGGCTCGTCGCGCGCGATGGTATGGGCGAAGACGTGGCCCGAGCCGGGTGTCGCCTTGAATCCGCCCGTGCCCCAACCGCAATTGAAATAAAGCCCCTGCACCGGCGTCTTCGAGACGATCGGGCTCGCATCCGGGCACACGTCGACGATGCCGGCCCATTGCCGCATGAGCTTCAGGCGCCGGAACGACGGGAACAGTGCCACCAGCGCGCTCACGCTCGCCTCGATCACCGGAAAGCTGCCACGCTGCGAATACGAGGTGTACGGATCGATCCCCGCGCCGACGACCAGTTCGCCCTTGTCCGACT
>JBOIEI010000508.1:0-3468 GCA_050741055.1 Burkholderiales bacterium
TGACTGCGCTTCGGGACGCGCAGCATCTGACTGCGCTTCGGGACGGACCTGGTGATATCCGGGCTCAGCCTAGCCCGGCCATCCGGCCTGCCTGGTCGGACGGCGCAGCGGCCGGCTCTTCCAAGGACGCGTCCGCTAGCAATGCCGGCAGCCGTAGGGTGAAGGTCGTGCCCTTGCCCGCACCGTCGCTCGCCGCCTGGACACTGCCGCCGTGGTTCTGCACCAGGTGACGCACGAGGGCAAGCCCGATGCCGAGGCCGCCGCGAGAACGCTTGCCGCCGCCGGCATCGGCTTGCCGAAACGGCTCGAAGATATGCGACAGCATGTCGGGCTCGATGCCGAGCCCGTTGTCGGCGATGCGCACGACGGCCTCGGAGCCTTCGCGAGCAAGACCGATCTCGATGCGGCCGCCCTGGGGAGTGAACTTGATCGCGTTCACCAGCACGTTGGCGAAGATCTGCTGCAGGCGATCGGGATCGGCGAGGACAGTTACGCTCTCGATCCGCGTCGGCTGCAGCTCGAGCTTCTTGCTGGCGGCCGACGGACGCACCGATTCGATGGCCGCATGCAGCACCGGCGGCAGCTCGGTGGGGGCTAGGTCCAGGCGCAGATTGCCGCGGATGATGCGTGACATGTCGAGCAGGTCGTCGATCAACTGGGTCTGCGCCCGGGTGCTGCGCTCGATCACTTCGATGGCGCGCTTCTGCTGGGTCGCATCGAGCGTCCCGCCCTGGAGCAATTGCACCCAGCCGTAGATCGCGTTGAGCGGCGCGCGCAGCTCGTGCGAGATCATCGCGACGAACTCGTCCTTGCTCTGGCTCATCTGTTCGGCATCCTGCCGCGCCTGTTGCTCGCGTGCGAGCAGTGCCTCGCGCATGCGTTCGGTTTCGCGCGCCTGGGTGGCGTCGCGGAATACGAGCACCGTGCCGAGCAGGCGCCCGTCCGCGGAGTGGATGGGCGCCGCGCTGTACTCGATCGGCAGCTCGCGCCCTTCGCGCGCGATCAGCATGGGATGCGCGCCGCCGTGGGCGCTGCCTTCCCGGTAAATCCGGGCCACTGGGCTCTCCAGCGGCTCCCGGGTGTGCTCGTCCACGAGCCGGAACACTTCGTCGATCGACTTTCCGAGCGCGCCCGATTCGTTCCAGCCGGTCAGCGCCTGCGCAACTTCGTTGAGGATCGTTACACCGCCCGACGAGTCGGTGGCCAGCACCGCATCGGCGATGCTGCTCAACGTGACTGCCAGGCGGCCCTGATCCTTTTCGCTCGTTTCGCGCGCGATGCGCTCGGCCTCGAGCGCGCGCTGGCGGTCGCGATCCGCCTGGTCGCGCTCGTGCAGCCGCCGCTCCAGAATCGCCTGCGCCTCGCGCAGGCCGCCCCACAGCTGTTCCATCTCCACCAGCGCCGATGGTTGAGAAGAGACGCTGTGGCCGCGCGCCAGCGCCTCGGTGGCGACCGTAACCGCGGCGAGGCTGCGGATCAATGTGCGTCCGAGCGAGAGCGCGATCGTCATTGCGACCGCCAGGACAACCAGCCCCACGGCCGCCAGCATCCAGAAGGCATGCCGGATCGGCCCGTCGATCGCTTCGCTCGGCTGCGCCACGGCCACCGTCCATCCGCTAAGCGGCGAGCGGCTGAGCGCGGCGTACGCCTCGGCGCCGCTCGGCATTTGCGCGCGCCATGCGCCTTCGTCCATGCGGGTGACCGCGTCTACCAGATCAGGGTTGGCCGGTTTGCCCACCATGCCGGGCTCGGAGTGGGTACCAGCGATGATGCGCTTGGCTCCGTCGATCAAGCTGATGACACCCTCGGTTGGGGCGCTCTGGCGTGCGAGCAGGTTGGCGAACGCCGTGGTGCTGATCTGTGCGGCAAGCACGAATTGCAGCGATGCATTGCGCATCACCGGCACCGCGACGACCACGAAGCGCTGCCGGCTCGCGGGATCCTCGAACAGCTCCGACACGGCCGCGCGCCGCGTGCTTGCAACCGTGCTCGCCCAAGATGGCATGTGGGTGCCGCCAACCGCGGACGGATAGGCGGTGTTGACCAGCAGGCGTCCCGCCGGATCGACCAGGATCAGCCCCAGCCATCCCGGCCTTTGCCCGACCAGCCGCAGCGCCGCGTCCTGAAAGCGGGACAGCTGCCACGCGTCGAAGACGTCGAACGTGCTCATGACATTCAGGGCCGCGATCGCCCCCTCGATCTCCTGCTCGACCGATACCGATATGGCGCGCGCGGTTTCGACATTGCGCTGCTCCGCACTCTGTACCTGATCGTTCCAGAAGCGCAGCAGCAGACTTACCGTCAGCAACGTGACCGGCACGATGGCCGCCAGTACCAGCAGCGCGAGAAGTAGCCGTAGCCTGACTTGTCGAATGCGCATGGGATGATCCGTTGCAATCCGCCGCGCCCGGATCGCCATTGCGGCGAGCGCAGGCGACGACTCGCGACTACACGGCCAGAGCGATGCGTGACGAGCTTAGCACGCGCACGGCAGCCTAGTGTCCTTCATGCTGTTGTCGCCGCCCCACAAGCCGTATGGCCCACCACGGTGATGCCCTCGGGCGTTACCGTCCAGTAACGTGCGTCGTACTCCGGATCGAATCCGATGCGCGCGTGCGGCGGGACGACGGCGTTGCAATCGACGATCGTGCGCCGCAACCGAGCGCCCTTGCCGATGTGGCCGTGGTCCATGACGACACACTGCTCGAGCTCGGCGCCGTCTTGGACGATCGCGGCACGACGGACGATGGAGTCTCGTATCGCAGCGCCTCGAATGAGCGCGCCCGCGCCGACGTGGCTGTTGCTGAGGATGCTGCGTACCAGGCGGGCCGGCGGCCACGAGCGGGCTGCCATGCGAATGGGCCAGTGCGGATTGGACAGCTCGAACACCGGCTGCGCGCCGAGGGTGTCCAGATTCGCGTTGAAATAAGCGTCGACCGTGCCGACGTCGCGCCAATACGCGGGCTGCTCGCAAGGCGTGCCCGGGACGCGATTGGATGCGAAGTCGTAGGCGTATACGCGGCTGTCCTCGCGCAGCAGGCGCGGCAGCACGCCGTGACCGAAATCGGGTTCCTCGCGGGCTGCCGGTTCGCGCAGCGCGCGTAGCAGGCAGTCGGCGTTGAAGACATAGTTGCCCATCGACGCGAGCGCCTTGTAAGGCTCGCCCGGCATGCCCGGGGGATCGTCGGGTTTTTCCAGGAAGCTCTCGATGCGCCCGTCGCGATCGCAGCCGATCACGCCGAAGGCGCGCGCCTCACTGCGCGGGATGGGTAATGCGGCCACGGTTACATCGGCCGCGCGCGCCCGATGGAATTCGATCATCTGGTTTACGTCCATGCGGTAAACATGGTCGGCGCCGAACACGACCACGAGACCGCCGCGCTCGAGCGCGAGCGCATCGAGGCTTTGCCGCACCGCGTCCGCCGTACCCTTGAACACGCGCCCGCGTGGCTGCACGGTATGCAGAGC
>JBOIEI010000509.1:0-4811 GCA_050741055.1 Burkholderiales bacterium
GGTCGTGCCTATGCCCGCAGGCGGAGCGCAGTGCAGGACGTGGCTCGCGCGGCCGGCAAAACGTCGCAGCGACGCGGGATCGTCCAGGTCGCCCGGTTCGATTACGAACCCCGAGCGGGTCTGGATCTCGCGCACGCGTTCGGGGCGCACGAGTGCAGTGACGTGGAAGCGAGCGGCGAGCAGCGGCAAGGCGCGCTGCGCGATATCACCGAAGCCGGCGATCAGGAGCGTGTTCATGGCATCATGCTAGCTGCGAACGCGGCTCGCGGGGAAGCGGGTCCTTGTTGGAGATGTGATGCTGCTCGGATGCATTGCCGACGATTTCACCGGTGCGACCGACCTGGCGAGCATGCTGGTCGCGGGCGGGATGCGCACGGTCCAGACGATCGGAATTCCGCGCGATCGGTCGATCGCCGACGGCGCCGACGCGGTCGTGGTGGCGCTCAAGTCACGCACGATGGCAGCCGCCGATGCGGTCGCGCAGTCGCTTGCCGCCCTGGAATGGTTGCGTGGCTGCGGTGCGCGCCAGATCTACTTCAAGTACTGCTCGACCTTCGATTCGACCGATCGCGGCAACATCGGCCCGGTTGCGGACGCGCTCATGCAGGCGCTGGGCACCGATTTCACCATCGCCTGCCCGGCGCTCCCGGCCAATCGGCGCACGATCTATCTGGGTCACTTGTTCGTCGGCGACGTGCTGCTGTCCGATTCGCCCATGCGCCATCATCCGCTCACGCCGATGACCGACGCCAATCTCGTGCGCGTGCTCGAGCGCCAGACCCGGCACAAGGTCGGCTTGGTTGCGTATCCCGAGGTTGCGGGCGGCTCGGAACGCATCCGGGCCGCGTTCGATCGGCTGCGCGCCGAGGTGAGCTACGCAATCGTCGACGCGTTGTGCGACGAGGATCTGAGTGCGATTGGCGCCGCTTGCGCCGATCTGCCGCTGGTGACGGCCGGGTCGGGCGTGGCGCTCGGTCTGCCGCAGAATTTCGTGCGCCAGGGGCTGCTGTCGCTTCGAAAGGACGCCGCGCAATTGCCTTCGGCGGGTGGTCGCGCCGCCGTGCTGGCCGGAAGCTGCTCCGAAGCAACGCGGCGCCAGGTGGCTGTCATGGCCAGGCACCATCCTGCCGTGGCGATCGATCCGTTGAGCGGCGGTGATGCGGATGCGCTCGCGGGCTCTGCCATCGAGCGTGCGCGGGCCGATATCGCCTCCGGGCGGATCGTGTTGTTCTATTCCAGCGCCGAACCCGAGCAGGTCGCGACGGTGCAGGCGCAACTGGGCGCCGAACGGGCCGCCGCACTGGTCGAAGGGATGTTCGCGCGGCTCGCGCAAGAACTGGTCGCGCTCGGCGTGCGCCGGCTGGTGGTCGCGGGCGGCGAGACCTCGGGTGCGGTCGTCCAGGCGCTCGGCGTGCAGGCGCTTGCCATCGGCGCGCCGATCGATCCCGGCGTGCCGTGGACCATGAGCCTCGGCGAGCCGCGCATCGCGCTCGCGCTCAAGTCGGGAAATTTTGGTGCGGACGATTTTTTCGAGAAGGCGCTCGGGCTGGCGTCCTGACTCTCCGTGATCCGGTGAAGGAGCATGATGAAAGAAGCGACACTGCGCGAGGAAATCGCTGCGCTCGGCCGCTCGATGTTCGAGCGCGGGCTCACTCACGGATCGACCGGCAACATCAGCGCCAGGCTCGACGACGGCTGGCTCCTGACGCCCACCGGCTCCAATCTCGGGCGGCTCGATCCGGCGCGCATTTCGAAGCTCGACTGGAACGGGAGGCTCGTCGCGGGCGATGCGCCGTCGAAGGAATCGTTCTTGCACCTTGCGATGTACCAGGAGCGCGACAAGAGCGGGGCAGTCGTGCACCTGCATTCGGTCCATTCGGTCGCCGTCTCGGTGCTGGAAGAAATCGATGCAGCCGATCCGTTGCCGCCGCTGACGGCGTACTATGTCATGCGCGTCGGCCGGCTCGCGCTGGTGCCGTATTACGCGCCCGGAGACATGGCGCTGGCCGAGGCCGTGCGTGGCGTGGCCGCAAAGCACCATGCCGTGCTGCTCGCGAATCATGGCCCGGTGGTCGCCGGATCGAGCCTCGCCGCGGCCGCGGACGCGATCGAGGAGCTGGAGGCCACCGCGCAGCTCTATCTGCTGCTGCGTGGCAGCCGCGTGCGTGCGCTGACCGAAGCACAGGTGACCGATCTGAAGCAACGGTTTCCGACCTGACCGATGGAGGACGAGAGATGGCCGAACAGCCCGAATCCCTGCTGAGCGCAGCAGCGATCGCCGCGATGAGCGAGCGCCGCTTCCAGCACATGTTCAATGCCAACGGAATTCGCATGACGCGCTCCTTGAGCGACGCCTGCGGCCTGAAGCAGCTCGGCGTGCACCTGGTGCGGGTCGAGCCGGGGCGCGAATCGACCGAGTACCACACGCATTCGCACGACGAGGAGTGGATTTACATACTCTCGGGGCGCGCGATCGCGGAGATCGGCGGGCGCACGGCCGAGGTAAGGGCGGGTGATTTCATGGGCTTCGTCGCGGGATCGGCGCCGCATACCATGAAGAACGAATCGGCCGAGGATCTGGTGTATCTGGTAGGCGGCACGCGTCATGTCTACGACGTGGTCGACTATCCCCGCCGCGGCATCCGTTCCTACAAGTACGACGGCAAGCGCGACAACGTCGAGACGAAGAAGCTTGGGACCGGGTGAATACCGAGATCGCCATGCACGGATGCATCGAGGTTATCGGCACGCGAGTAGAATAGTCTTCGCGTACGTCAATCCGGGCCGTCGTCATGAACGCACCGCAACGCTTCCAACCCGATCCCCGCGTCCAGGCGGCGATCGAATACGGGCTCAGCCTCAGACTGGATGGTCCCCGGGAGACGAACGGACAAGGACAAATCATCATGAATCGGCCTATCGGGCTGCTTCATGCGAAGCGTGCGGACAAGCTCATTGCCGCGATTCGAACCTGCCTGCCCGATTGGCGCATCTGGCCCGAGATCGGAATTCATACCGCGGACGGCGTGAAGGCGCCCGATTTGGCGGTCGTATCGCCGCAGTTTGCCGAGTCGACCGATCCGCACGGCTTCCTGCTGCAAGCGCCCGATATCTGCGTCGAGATCATGTCTCCATCCAATTCCTGGGAGGAGATCCGACACAAGGGCCTGCTTTACCTCGCGGCCGGCGCGGCCGAGGCCTGGGTATGCGACGAAAACGGGGAGCTGCATTTCTTTGGCGGCGGCGGCGAGATGCCGTCTTCGCAGATCGCCGCAACGGTTCCAAGAAGCCTGGAGTGAGGGGTGTTCATTGGCTCGCCCGTTCCATTGCAGCGAGCAGGCGCCTCCACTAAACTGGCCGCGAACAAGCCGTACGGCGCGATCCCGCCGGGGTGGCTTTTTGTCTTGCGGCGGCGGTCGCTGATTCGATGCTTACAGCCCGGAGGAGAACATGAACGCGCCTACCGCAACGTCCGCAGCCACGCGGCCCGCCGCTGTCCATTCTGATGCGCCGAAGTTCGAGCTCGATCCGAAGTGGCCCAGGCCGCTGCCCGAGGGCTGGATCACCGGCCAGCTGCCCTGCGTGTACGTCGATCACAATGACAACATCCTGATCGTCAACCGCGGCAACATCACCGACGAAGAGCGCGAGACCTGCGTCCAGGCGCCGCCGGTGATGATCTTCGATCAGGGCGGCAACCTCGTCCACGCCTGGGGCGACTGGGACGTGATGCCCTCGACGCCGCACAGCTGCGCGGTGGATCGCGACAACAATGTGTGGGTTTCCGCCAACGGCGACGGCATGGTGCAGAAGTACACCTACGACGGCAAGCTGCTGCTGCAGATCGGCCAGAAAGGAGTGTTCGACACGGCCGACGGCGGCAAGAAAGGCCCGGGGCTCAATGCGGCGCACGATCGCTTCAACAAGCCGGCTGGCATCGCCTGCGATCCGGCCAACGGCGACGTCTATTTCGCCGACGGCTACGGCAACCGCCGCGTGGTGGTGTTCGACAAGGACGGAAAATTTCTGCGTCAGTGGGGACGGCAGGCGACGCCGGAGGAAATGGAAGCCGGCGTGGGCGGCGCGTTCGCCGAGGTGGTGCACAGCGTCGATATCGGCAACGACGGGCTGGTCTACGTGGGCGACCGCCAGGGCGACCGCGTCCAGGTGTTCGACAAGCAGGGCAACTTCAAGCGCAACATCTGGGTGCGCACCGGCACGCCGCTGCTTCCCGACAAGCGCGGCACCGCGTGGTGGACGGCGTTCTCGCGCGACGCCGATCAAAGATATCTATTCGTGATGAACGGGCGCAACGAGCAGGTGCACATCCTCGATCGCGAGCGCGGGGAGATACTGTCGAGCTTCGGCCGGCCGGGCCACCAGCTGGGCGATTTCACCCATGGTCACAGCATCGCGGTCGATTCGCGCAGCAATCTGTACGTGGCGGAAACGAATTGGGGCCGGCGCGTGCACCGGTTCCGTCCGGCCGCCTGACACGGCGCAACGGCATCGCCTGCATGCCGTTGCGCACTCGCTTTAGTTACCGGTTCGCGGGACGCGCTCCTCGAACTCGCGTTCGAACACGTTCGCATCACCTTCGTAGGCTGCGAGCTTGCCGCGGATGACGAAATCCCGCTTGGTGCACAAGACCTGCGTCTGGCTTTCAGTGCGGATGCGCCAGTCGCCGCGCTCGAACTCCCACGTCCATCCGACCTCGGCGGTTGCGGACAGCGGATCGTCCTCGACCACGCAATAACGCTCGGTCGAACGCGCTTCCGCGATCAGATCGATCTCGTCGTAACGGTTGCACC
>JBOIEI010000510.1:0-2236 GCA_050741055.1 Burkholderiales bacterium
CGCCTGCTGGCCGAGATCGCGAGCGGCAAGCACGCTGTCGGCACGTTGCTGCCGACCGAGATCGAGCTGTGCGCCCGCTTCCGCGCCAGCCGCTATACCGTGCGCGAGGCGCTGCGCGTCATCACCGAAAAAGGCCTCGTGACGCGTCGACCGGGCGCCGGGTCGATGGTGATCGCGGCCGCGCAACCCTCGGTGTACACGCAGACGCTCAATTCGCTCGGCGAGATCCTGAGCTATCCGTCGGAGACGTATCGCGACGGCAGCACGACCGCGAACGTGGTCGCGGACCAGCGGCTCGCCGCCCTGCTCGGCTGCCCGGTCGGGACGCGCTGGTTTCGCATCAGCGGCGTGCGCCGCTCGGGCGGCATCGCGCTTCCGCTCGCATGGCAGGACATCTACATCCTGCCGCGCCTTGCGGGCGTGGTGCGCTCGCCGAATCTCGATCGTGAGCCCGTCTACGCGCAGCTCGAGCGCATGTTCGGCCAGACCACCGAGTGCGCGCGACTGCAGCTTTTTCCCAGCCGCGTGCCGAGAACTATCGCGCCGGCGCTGGAGGTGAAGGCGGGCACGCCGGCGATCACGATCATTCGCCGCTACATCGACAAAGATGCGCGCAACTTCGAGACCACGGTGACCATTCACCCCGAGGGACGCTTTACGTACTCGATGGAATTCCGCCGCGAGCTGCGCGCACCGCGCTGAGCAGGCACCTCGCAGCGCACGTGACGCGCAAACCGCTCGCCGTCACAGCCGGCCAACGAACCTGGCGATGCAGCCGCAGCTCGGTGCGTTGGTTGGATGAAGACTGCGTGCGCCGCTGCGCGCGCGCCATCGGACAGCCTGCGCGCCGCAGCCTGGATTCCCGCTTTCGCGGGAAGGACGCCTCAGCGGCGGATGGCGGACGTCTTAGTGATGATGGCCGCCGGGGCCGTGCGCATGTCCGTGCGTCAGCTCCTCGCTGGTCGCCGGGCGCACCGACAACACGGTGCAGCGAAAGTCGAGCGTCTTGCCGGCATAGGGATGATTGCCGTCGACATCGACCTGATCGCCTTGTACGGCCGTGATGGTATAGACGCGCGTCTCGCCCGACTCCGCGCCGGTGCCTTCGAAGCGCATGCCGACTGCGATATTGGCCGGGAACGCCGATCGCGGTTCGCTGCGTTTCAGGCTATCGTCGTACTCGCCGAAGGCGTCGTCGGGCTCGAGTGTCACCGAAACCTCGGCGCCCTCGTCCAGCCCTTCGAGTCTTTCCTCCACGGCCTCGAACATGCCGGAATAGCCGCCGTGCAGATAGCCCACCGGCTCGTCGCTTTTTTCCAGCACCGCTCCTTCGGCATCGCTCAGCTCGAAGTTCAACGACACCACCGTGTCCTTCTGGATCTTCATGGTCGGCTCACTTTTTCATTCGGCGCAAGAGCTCCAGGACCTCGTGCGCGTGTCCGGCCGCCTTCACGCCGTAGAGCACGTGACGCAGTACGCCCTGCCGGTCGATGATGAAGGTCGAGCGCGAGACTCCTACCCGGCGCACACCCTCGACTTCCTTTTCCTGCAACACGCCGTACTTCTCGCAGGCTTCCGAATCCGCGTCCGAGAGCAGCCGCAGCGACAGACCGTGCTTGTCGCGGAAGGCGCCGTGCGACAGGCAGTCGTCCCGGCTCACTCCCAGTACGACCGTGTGCAGCTCGGTGAATTCATTCTCGAGATCGGAAAAATCGATCGCCTCGCGCGTGCAGCCGGGCGTGTCGTCCTTCGGATAGAAATAGAGCACGACGTTGCTCTGAGCGCGAAAATCCGCGAGGCTCACCATCTCCATGTCCGCATCAGGAAGCGTGAACTGCGGTGCAGGTTGCCCGGCCCTAAGCTGCATAGGCTGAATCCTTTCGACCGATCGCCTCGCGCGAAGAATCGGGCAACAGTATAAACCTTTTGCCTGCGCGCCCCGAGAACGCGCGCGATCGCGGCCGCTATAATCGCACGGCGATGAACAAGCGCAGTGCCAGTTTCCGCAAACTCGAGATGCCGCGCGCACGGCGTGCATGCGGATCCAGTGTCCTGAGTCCGAGGTTCGTCGCAGATATCTCGAACATCTGCTCTGAGGCCAAGCGAGCGAAAGTGTCGAAATCGGCGCCAGACGCGGAACGCGAGACCACAGCCAGGTTGGACACCTGGCGAGGATTCGCGACAATGTATGGCGTCGATTCTCGGCATCTTTTGCGCGGCGAATTTCGGACTCAGG
>JBOIEI010000511.1:0-5348 GCA_050741055.1 Burkholderiales bacterium
CGCCGGCGAAGTGCAGGTGCTGTTCGGCAGCGTCGCATCGACGATAGCGCAGATCAAGGCGGGGCGCTTGCGCGCCATCGCGGTCACAGGCCCCAAGCGCTCGCCGCTGATGCCCGATCTCCCCACGATGGAAGAAAGCGGTTTCCCGGGTTTTCGCGTCACCGCCTGGGACAGCGTCCTGGCGCCCGGCGGCACGTCGCAATCCATCATCGACCGTTTGAACCGCGAGATCGTCAAGGTTCTGAGCGCACCGGACGTGCGCGCGGCCATTGTCAATATCGGTTACGACCCGACCGGTACCACCCCAGCCGAGCTCGCGCGGATCATCAGCACCGAGGCCGCCCTGTGGGCGGACGTGATCAAGGCCGCCAATATCAGGATCGACAACTGACCGGCTTTCCGCCGGCGCTCACCCGAGCCTGGGTCGGCTCGAAACGAGGACATGGATGAACACAAACAGCGAGTTTCTCACCATTACCGAAGCGAGCACGCTGATCGCGACGCGCAAGCTCTCTCCGCTGGAATTGACCCAGCACGTGCTGCGGCGGATCGAGCAACTGAATCCGCAGCTCTCCGCCTACATCACGGTGACGGCAGAATTGGCGCTCGCACGCGCACGAGAAGCCGAGGCAGCGATACAGCGCGGAGACTACAAGGGTCCGCTGCACGGCATTCCCTATGCGCTGAAGGACATTTACGACACGGCCGGCATCCTGACCTCGGGTCACTCGAAAGTCGGCATCGATAACGTTCCCGGCGAGGATGCCGCTGCGGCGGCAAAGCTCAACAAAGCCGGCGCCGTGCTGCTCGGCAAGCTGGCCACATGTGAATATGCGCACGGCGGGCCGTCCTTCGAAGCGCCTTGGCCCCCGGCGCGCAATCCCTGGGACACTAAGCACTTCACCGGCGGATCGAGCAGCGGGTCGGCAGCCGCGGTCGCCGCTGGGCTCGCGCTGGGCGCGCTCGGCTCGGACACCGGCGGGTCGATACGTATTCCCGCCTCCTACTGCGGGACCGTGGGATTGAAGCCGACCTACGGCCTGGTAAGCCGCCACGGCGTCATACCAAACTCCTATTCCTTCGATCACTGCGGCCCGCTGACTTGGACCGTGCAGGACGCGGCGATCATGCTGCAGGCGCTCGCGGGTCATGACACGCGCGACCCTGCGAGCGCGAACCGGCCGATTCCCGACTACTGCTCGGCGCTGTCGCAGGATATCCGCGGCTTGCGCATCGGCGTGATTCGCCACTTCTGGGAGGAGGATCTGACGTTCGCGCCGGAAGTGGGCGCCGCGATGGACGCGGCGATCGGCGTGCTCTCGAAGCTCGGTGCCCGCATCGAGACGACGCGCGTGCGGCCGCTGCGCGATTTCTTCGACGTGAAGATCATCATCGCGGAGTCGGAGATCTTCGCCGTGCATCAGAAGGAGCTGCTCGAGCGGCCGCGCGACTTCGGCACGCATTTTCTCGGCCAAACGCTGGGCGGCTGTCTCTTCGAAGGCATCGACTACGTGCAGGCGCACCGCGAGCGGCGCCGCATTCTGGCCGAGATGCAGTCCGTTTACGAGAAATACGATGCCGTGATTACTGCCAGTCCCGGACCGGCGCCGCGCATCGACGCGTATCGGATAGTCGGTGCGTGGCAGCGCCCCAACCTGTGCACGCCGTTCAACGTGACGACCAGCCCCGCGCTGGCGGTCTGCACCGGGTACACGCAGGAGGGGCTGCCCTTGTCGATGCAGATCGCCGGCCGGCCATTCGACGAGGCGACCGTGCTGAGGATAGGACATGCCTACGAACGATCCACACCCTGGCGATCGCGTCGGCCCAGGCTCGAGTCGGGCGCAGCGGCGCCCGCAGTGACGCTGCAAGAACCTCTGGCAGGCGCACCGGAGGTCGACGCCGCGACGCGCGCCCGCGCCGACGGCTTTGCTGCGCAAGCCGGCCTGGACTTACCGCCCGAGCTGAAAGGCCTGCTCTACGCGGCGGCTCCGTACGCGTTCGCCATGGCGCAGCGCATTCGGCGCGGGTTCGCGCGAAACGAGGAGCCGTGCAACGTCTTCACGCATGCCGACCGATAAGTACTGTTTCGAGCCTGCTTGCTATCCAGAAGTGAATATGGGCTTTTCGACCTATTTGCGGAGCCAATCATCTCGCGCTTGCCGGCGGCTCGCGCCGCTGCGCGACAAGGGCATTCTCATCGTCGCGAGCGGCAACATCGTGCACAACCTGCGGGCGATCGACTGGGTCGAAGCCCAATTTCGGCTTCGAATGGGCGCATCGGTTCGATGGGGCCGTGCGCGACCAATCGGCGCGCGACCCGGCGGGAATCCTTTCCGTGACAGGGCATCCGGATTACGCACGCGCGGTACCGACGCCGCCACCCGCGAACGTTCCGCCGGACAATACGAACACGGAGACTTGGAGCGCGCGGATGTCTCCGCGCGTTCGGAACGGCGGCTTCCGCTTCAACGCAGCCGGATGCCCGCCTCCTTGATGACGGCCGCCCACTTCGCCGATTCTTTCTTTATCCGCGCCGCGAGCTCGGGGCCGCTCATGCCGCCCGGCTCGAAGCCCAGGCGCTCCATCGAAGCTTGCAGGTCCGGGTCCTGCAGCGCCTTGAGCATCGCGCTCCGAATGCGGGTTACCACCGCACTCGGCGTCGCGCCGGGCACTACCAGGCCGTACCACTGCACCGCTTCGAATCCGGGATAGCCGGACTCCGCGACCGTCGGTAAGTCGGGCAGCACCTTGCCGCGCTTGGGGCCGGTGCGCGCGATCGCACGCAGCTTGCCGCTGGTGATGAACCCGACCGTGGACGCCGGGGAGCTGATGTTCATCTGGATCTCGCCGGCGAGTATGCCGGCGATCGAGGGTCCCGCGCCCTTGTACGGGACGTGTACGATGTCGGCCCCGGTAACCTTCTTCACCAGCTCCCCGGCCAGATGATTGGAGCTGCCGACGCCGCCGGAACCGAACTTGATCGTGCCCGGTTTCGCCTTGGCGAGCGCCACCAGGTCCTTGAGCGTCTTGGCCGCGACGCCCGGATGCACCACGATGATCTGGTCCGTTTGGCAGACGAGGACGACCGGCTGCAGATCCTTCTCCACGTCGAATGACAGGTCGTAGAGGCTCGGATTGGCGGTGAGCTGGCTGTCGATCGCCAGCAGCACGGTGTAACCGTCCGGGTTCGCGCGCACCGCGATCTCGCTCGAGAGGTTGCCGCCGGCGCCTGGCCGGTTGTCGGCCACCCAGTTCTGTCCCGTGAACTCGGTGAGCTTCGGCGCGATGAGCCGCGCGGTCGCGTCGGCCCCGCCGCCGGGCGAGAACGGAACGATGAGCCGCACGGGACGCGTCGGGTAAGCGGCATCGGCCGCCTGGGCGAGTCCGGCAGCAGCGCTGCAACCGATCAGGACGGCGGCCGGCATGATGCGGCTCGCATGCTGGAAGCTCTTCATGTCGTGCGCTCCTCGATTCGAGTGGATCGATATCCGACTGGCATCGAGCTTATTGTCACCGCCCATCGATGCTTCGCAGCAAACCTACACCTCGGCATGAGCGATTGTCAAAGCGGCGCCAGGCCATCGCACTCTTGCTCACATCGACGGTGAGCCGGTGAGCGTCGCGCGCAATCCATTCGCAAGAGCATCGCATGGCCGAGGAAGCGGACAGGCGTACGCTTTTTACCGCGGCAATCGGGCCCTGCACGGTTATCGGCTACGGCGTACGCACCACGCCGGACTTCGCCGCGTTCGCGAACGGCACGCTCGCCGAGGCGCTCGACTTCCAGGATACGAACATAATCGTGCTCACGCACAACGGCACGCCCATCATTCCGGCCGTGCTTGCGCCAGGCGAAGCGCTGCAGGCTCGCTGGGCGAGCGTGGCGGCGGCGATGCTTGCGGAACAAGTTCCGCATGTGTGCCGAGCCGCTGATCGGGAGCGAGCGCAGCGCGAAGGCGATCGCGCTGATCGGGGGACTCGGCGCGAACGATCGGCTGGCGCCGCTCACGGCGCTGATCGCGCGGCCGAAGCGGCCGGCCGGACGCGCGGCCGACCGAAGCGGTCAAGATAATTACCGCATCTACCCGCCGGCGGCGGCACTGCGCCGGTACCACTCGATGATTTCGCCGCTGGTCGCGCGCCACACGCCTGCGCGCCGCACCATGTGGCCGAGCGCCTGGTCGAGGAATTCGGCCCGGAACGGCTGCCCCATCAGCCACGGATGGAGATTGATCGCGAGCACGCGGCCGCTGATCGCGGCATCGCGGTACATGGTGTCGAAGGCGTCCTCGAGCTGCCCGCAGTAATTGTCGACGCCAAACGAGCGGTCGCGCAGCGCGAACGCATCGTCGAGCTCCACCATGACGGGCAGCGCGTACAGCTCGCCCGCGGCGGTTGTCATGCGATAAGGCTGCTCGTCGTTCGCCCAATCGCACACGTAGCGGATGCCTGCCTGGGCGAGCAGTTGCGGCGTGCGGGCCGATTCGCCGTACTCCGCGCCCGACCAGCCTGCCGGTGCCTGGCCGGTTGCCTCGCGCAGCGCCGCGATCGCCTCGTCGATGTAAGCGCGTTCCTCTTCTTCGCTCATGCGGCTGGTGATCATCCGGCTCGCGGAGATTCCGTGCGCCGCGAGCTCGCATCCGCGCTCCTGCAGATAGCGCACCAGGTAGGGATAGCTGCGGGCGGTCATCGCGTCCATCGCGACTGTTGCGCGTATCCCGTGCTTCTCCAGCACCACGATCAAGCGGAAGATCCCGACGCGATGACCGTATTCGCGGTGGGAGACCGACCAGAACTCCGCAATCGGCCGCTTGAGCGCCAGGTGCGCGTAGAGGTTCGGCGCCTGCACGCTGACCGCAGGCGGCGCCCACTCGACGTGCTCGAGGACGACGATCGCGCAAAGCGCGAGGCGCGCATCGCCGGGCCACTGCAGGCGTGGGCGCTCGACGATCGGCGACCACTCGTAGTGCTCGTGATCCATGCCGGGGCGCCTCGGGCCGGGCATCAGCTTTCCCCGGGCGCGAACCGGCGCGACAAGGCGGCGATGTGCGCCGTCACTTCTTCGTAGTAGTGCGCGCAGTAATAGCGGGCGATCTCGCCCGCGGTCGCATGCCACACCGCATCGTGCGAGAGGATGTAGTCGAGCACTTCGTCGAGATAACGGATGCGATGCGGCTGCCCGGTCCAGCAGGGGTGGAGCGCGAGGCACATCACCCGCCCGCCTTCGGCGCCTTCGCGGTAGAGCCGATCGAACTGCGCCTTGCAGATGCGCGCGAAATAGCGCCAATCGCCGCTGGTGCGCAGAACGGGCCCGTCGTTGGTCTCCATGCTGTAGGGCACCGAGA
>JBOIEI010000512.1:0-2578 GCA_050741055.1 Burkholderiales bacterium
GATATGCCCCGGCGCATCGACCTTGCGCACGCGCACCGGCGCGCCGGGTGCGAAGTGCGGGGTCATGGCAGCTGCTCCGTGCGGCGTTCCACCTCGGCCAGCTTGGCCGCCAGCTCGTCGACGCTGATCACCCCGCGCAGAATCATGTTGTTGGCGAGCGCCTGGATGCGCCGCTCGGCGTAGCTCGAGGCGAGGTAGGTGTCGGCGCCGAGCGTTTCCAGCGCGCGCCGGCCTTCGTCGCTGCGGGTGAGCCCCTTGGCGGCGAGCACCGAGATGAGCGCCTCGACGCGCTTCTCCCAGTATTGCAGCGGGTGCTCCTCGCGCTCGATCGGTCCGGCGCTCTGGCCGCCCATGTCGTGATAGTTGCGCATCGTGCGGATCTCCGGAGATGGCAAAAGGGCGAGTCGATTCTAGCACCCGATCGTAACGAGACTCGCGTCCCGACGACTTCCCGGCGATCCCGAAGCGCATGCGACAATGCGCACCATCGGTCACAGGAGGGGGAGGCGTCGTGGACGGACATCATCGCTACTTCGATGTCGGCGGCATTCGCGCGATTCGGCTGGAGGATCCGCGTCTCATCACCGGCCGGGGCACCTACGCATCGGACTGGAACCTGCCGGATCAGCTTCATGCCGCTTTCCTGCGCTCCGAGCGCGCGCATGCGCGGCTGCTCGGTGTCGATGTGGCGCGGGCGCGTGTGGTTTCCGGCGTGCGCCTGATCCTCACCGGCGAGGACGCCGTGCGCGCCGGCTTCGTCAAGGCACCGCACCAGCTGAACTTCACGGGCGTCGACGGCAACAAGGCGCGGGTTCCGGATCGTCCCGTGCTCGCCCATGGGCGGGTGCGCTATGTCGGCGAGCCGATCGCGATCGTGGTGGCCGATACCGCGCTGATCGCGCAGGACGCGCTGGAAGCGATCGAGGTGCGCTACGAAGATCTGGCGCCGGTGATCGGTCCCGAGCAGGCGCTGGCGGCGGGTGCGCCCCAGCTTCACGACGATGTGCCCGGCAACTGCGCGCTCGAGATGCAGGTGGGCGACAAGGCGGCGGTCGACGAGATCTTCGGCTGCGCCCATCACATCACGCGCCTGAAGGTCGATTGCACCCGGATCACGCCTTCGCCGTTGGAGCCGCGCGCCTGCCTGTCGAGCTACGACCCGGCCGACGAGAGCTACACCATACGGGTGTGCCTGCAGGGTATCAACACAATGACCGGCCAGATTGCCGCCTACATGGGAATTCCGAAGGAGAAGGTGAAGGTGATGGGCCGCGACGTCGGCGGCGCCTTCGGCCAGCGCAGCACGGTCTACCCGGAATACTGCATGACGCTGTATGCCGCGAAGCAGCTCGGGCGCCCGGTGAAGTGGGTGTCGAGCCGCTCCGAAAGCTTTCTCACCGATACCCACGGCCGTGCCAACATCGGCGCGGGCGAGTTGGCGATGGATGCCGAGGGCCGATTTACTGCGCTGCGCTACGACTGGATCACCGACCAGGGCGCTTTCATTTCCTCCGGCGGGCCGGGCTACATCCGCAACATCATCAATTGCCTGACCGGCGTGTACGCAATTCCGGTGGCGCATGCGCGCTTTCGCGTGGCGCTCACCAATACCGGCCTGGTCGCTTCGTTCCGCGGTGCGGGCCGTCCCGACATCTCTTACGCGATCGAGCGGCTGGTGGATCAGGCGGCGCGCGATATGAGCATGGACCCGGCGCAGCTGCGCCGGCGCAATTTCATCGCGCCCGAGGCGTTCCCATACAAGACCGCGACCGGCACCGTGTACGAGGTGGCCGACTTGCCCGGGCTGCTCGACAAGGCGCTGGCGAAAGCCGACTGGGCCGGATTCGAGCGCCGGCGGGCGGCGTCCTCGGCCAAGGGGAAACTGCGCGGCATCGGCATCTCCACGGTGATCGAGGCGAGCGGCGCAGGCAATGCGCCCAAGGACGAGATCCTGATCGAAGTCGGCGCCGACGGCGCGGTCAGCGCGTTTTCGGCGGCGCATTCGCAGGGGCAGGGTCACGAGACTACGATGGCGATGATCATTGGCGATGCGCTCGGGATCGCACCGGAGCGCGTGAAGCTGCACCAGGCAGTTCCCGAGAAGGGCCTGATCGGCAATGCCACCAACGGCTCGCGCACGACGGTGGGCGCCGGTAGTGTCTGCAAGATCGCGGCCGACCTGCTGATCGAGCGCGGACGCTCGGCTGCGGCCGAGGAATTCAACGTCGAGCCCTCGCAGGTGGAGTATGCGAAAGGCATGTTCCGCGAACGCGAGAGCGGCCAGACGCTGAGTCTCGAGCAGCTCGCCGGCAAGCGCGCACTCAGCGTGAAGGGCGAGGGCAAGTTCGGTTCCACCTGGCCGAACGGCTGCCATGTCTCCGAGGTCGAGATCGATCGGGATACGGGCGAGGCGGAGATCGTGAGTTACGTGGCGGTCGACGACTGCGGTGTCGCGATCAATCACACCATCGTCGAGGGCCAGATCCAGGGTGCGGTCGCGCAGGGTGCCGGCCAGGTGTTCGGCGAGCACATCGTCTACGATCCGCAGTCGGGCCAGCTCGTCACCGGCAGCTTCATG
>JBOIEI010000513.1:0-4287 GCA_050741055.1 Burkholderiales bacterium
CCGCCGGACGCGGCGGGAACCCGAACATCAAGTGTCCGGGCTCCCGAGCCGTCGCGTCACGCGGCCAGGAGCTCGCGCAGCACGTAGGGCAGGATGCCGCCGTGCAGGTAGTAATCGACCTCGATCGGCGTGTCGATACGCAGGTTCAAAGGCAGGCTCTCGCTCGCTCCATTCTTGCGCCGGATGGTCATGATCACGTGCTGGCGCGGTGTGATGCCTCCTTCAAGCCCGGTGAAATCGAACACTTCCGACCCGTCGAGCTTGAGGGACTGTGCACTGACGCCTTCCTTGAACTCCAGCGGCAGGATGCCCATGAACACCAGGTTGGCGCGATGGATGCGCTCGAAGCTGCGCGCCACCACGACCTTGATGCCCAGCAGTTGCGGGCCCTTGGCCGCCCAGTCGCGCGAGGAACCTTGACCGTACTCGTCGCCGCCGAACACCACCAGCGGCACGCCCTCCTGCTTGTAACGCATCGCCGCATCGTAGATGCTGGTCTGCTGGCCGGAGGGCTGCTCGACGGTCACGCCGCCTTCGGTGCCCGCCACCATGAGGTTCTTGATGCGCACGTTGGCGAACGTACCGCGCATCATCACTTCGTGGTTGCCGCGACGCGCACCGTAGGTGTTGAAGTTCTCGATACCCACACCCTCTGACTGCAGGTACCTTCCGGCCGGTGCGCTCGGACGAATGCCGCCTGCGGGGCTGATGTGGTCGGTGGTGATGGAGTCGCCGAACATCGCCAGCGTGCGCGCGTTCTTGACGTCGGCGGCCTTGCCCGACTCCATGGTGAAGTCGTCGAAGTAGGGCGGATGGCGCACGTAGGTGGACTTGGGATCCCACTGGAAGGTCGCGCCGGAGGAGGTCGGGATCTCGTCCCACATGGGGTTGCCTTCCTTGAAGGCCGAGAACACCTTCTTGAACATTTCGGGATCGGTGGCGTACTTCATCACTGCGGCGACTTCCGCAGTGGAGGGCCAGACGTCCTTCAAGTAAACCGGCTTCCCGTCCTTGCCGTTGCCGATCGCATCCTTGGAGATGTCGATATTGACCGTGCCGGCGAGCGCGAAGGCGACGACCAGGGGCGGGCTGGCCAGGAAGTTGGCGCGGATCGCCTGGTGGATGCGCGCTTCGAAATTGCGGTTGCCGGACAGCACGGCCGCCCCCACGATGTCGTTCTTGGTGATGGCTTCCTCGATCGCCGGATCGAGCGGCCCGCTGTTGCCGATGCAAGTGGTGCAGCCGAACGCGACCACGTTGAAGCCGAGCTGGTCGAGATAGGGCTGCAGGGCGGCGTCCTTCAGGTATTTTTCGACCGCGCGCGAGCCCGGCCCCAGGGAGGTCTTGACCCGCGGATGCGGTTTCAAGCCCTTTTCCACGGCTTTCTTCGCCAGCAATCCGGCCGCGAGCAACACGCCCGGGTTGGAGGTGTTGGTGCACGAGGTGATGGCCGCAATCAGCACGTCGCCGTGGCCGATGTCGATGTCGGGCAGGTTGGTCTCGAAGCGCTCGTTCAACGCCGCCGCCGATTTGCCGTAGCCGCCCTCGGCCATCGTCTTGCCCATCAGCTCCGCCAGCTTGCCTTTGAGCGCCGGCAGATCGAGCCGGTCGTGCGGGCGCCGCGGGCCCGACACGGCGGGCACCACGCTGCCCAGGTCGAGCTCGATCACCTCGCTGTAGTCGATCTCGCCCGGTTTCGGCATGCCGAACATGTTCTGCGCCTGGTAGTAGGCTTTGGCGAGCTCGGCCGCTTCACCGCGACCCGTGATGCGCAAGTACTCGCACGAGGTATCGTCGATGGGGAAGAAGCCGCAGGTCGCGCCGTATTCCGGCGCCATGTTGCCGATCGTGGCCCGGTCCGGGATGGTGAGGGAAGCGGCGCCATCGCCGAAGAACTCGACGAACTTCGCCACGACCTTCTTCTCGCGCAGCAGCTGCACGATGCGAAGCACCAGGTCGGTGGCCGTGACGCCGTTCTGCAGCTTGCCCTTCAGGTGCACCCCGACCACGTCCGGCTGCAGGAAGTACATCGGCTGGCCGAGCATGGTCGCCTCGGCCTCGATGCCGCCCACGCCCCAGCCCAGCACACCCAGTCCGTTCACCATGGTGGTGTGCGAGTCGGTGCCCACCAGGGTATCGGGGTAGAACATGCCGTCGTTGTGCCAGACCACCTGCGATATGTATTCGAGGTTCACCTGGTGGCAGATGCCGTTGCCCGGCGGTACGGTGACGAAGGTCTTGAAAGCTTGCGCGCTCCATTTCAGGAACTGGTAGCGCTCGCGGTTGCGCATGAACTCGATTTCCATGTTCTTGCTGAGCGCATCCGGCGAGGCGAAGTTGTCGACCTGCACCGAGTGATCGATGATGAGATGCCCGGGGCACAGCGGCTCGATGATCTCGGGGTTCTTGCCCATCTTCTTGGCCGCTTCGCGCATGGCCGCGAAATCCACCACCAGCGGAACGCCCGTCATGTCCTGCAGCAGCACGCGCGCGACCACGAAAGGAACCTCCGAGGTGCGATCGCCCCGCGGTGACCAATTGGCGAGCTCGCGAATGTGCGCTTCCGTGATCTTGCGCCCGTCGAGGTTGCGCAGCGCCGACTCGAGCACGATACGCAGCGAAATCGGCAGGCGGGAAATGTTGCCCACGCCCGCCTTTTCCAGAGCAGGCAGCGAGTGATACTGGCCGCTCTTGCCGGCGCCGAACTGGAACTGCTGCTGGGTGTTGAAAGGATTGCGGGTCATCGGGGGCTCCTGTTCACGAATCGGGCTGCCCGAAGCGAGCCCGTAAGAGGTCTTGCACCGGCAACGCCGATTGCCCTGCGAGCTGCAGAGCCGGCCGGAATGCGGGGAACATTGAGGATCAAGGTGTAAGCAATCGCGAAACCGGCTGAGTATAGCAAACGGGCTCTCGACATTGTAGGCGCGCCGGGGCGCGCAGAACATGCCCGATGCGCGTTTCGCGCCACTGATGGCGTTGTCTTTCGGGCAAATGCCGGGCACTTCGGCCAACGCCCTTGGCTCGCGCGCACGCCGCTTGCCCGCATCACGCACAGGGGCGAACCCTTGCGGTGAGCGCCTTACGACCGCTTCCCATTGTTCAGCGTTCGGTATTGGACGACAGTTCAGTACCGACCCGAGGTGCTCTTTCGCCATGGCCACGATCATCACGCTCATTCCCGGCGACGGCATCGGCCCGGAAGTCACCGCGGCTGCGCGGGCGGTCGTGGACGCGGCCGGTGCGAACGTGCAGTGGGAGTGTGTCGATGCCGGCATGTCGAGCCTGGAACGCACCGGTGTCGCGGTGCCCGAAGCGGTCTACGAGTCGGTTCTGCGCAACCGGGTGGCTTTGAAAGGACCGCTGGGCAACACCTTCGGCGGCGATTTTCGCGTCACGCGCAAGGCGCGCCGCGCCCACGGCCGCATCGAGGAGCGCAGTTATCCCGGGCCGACGATCGCTTTGCGGGGCGAGCTGGAGCTGTTTGCCAATGTCCGGCCGGCGAAGAGCTTCGAGGGCATCGCCTCGCGTTATCGTGACATCGACCTGGTGCTCTTTCGCGAGAACAGCGAGGACTTGTACCTCGGGCTCGAACGCATGGTCGACGAGAACACGGCCGAGGCCGTAAAACGCATCACGCGCTCGGGCAGCGAGCGGATGGCGTGTTTCGTCGCCGATTACATGCAGCGCACCGGACGGCGGCGGGTGACGATCGGCCACAAGTCCAATGTGCTGAAGTTGACCGACGGCCTGTTCCTCGATGCCTGCAAGGAGACGCTGGCGAACTATCCGGCGATCGCGGTGGATAGCCGCGTGGTCGATGCGCTTTGCATGGAGCTCGTGATGCGGCCCGAGCGCTTCGACTGCCTGCTGCTGCCCAATCTCTACGGCGATATCCTGTCCGACCTCACGGCCGGTCTGGTGGGCGGGCTGGGTGTGGCGCCGGGCGCGAACATCGGCGCCGACTGCGCCGTGTTCGAGGCCGTGCACGGCTGCGCACCCGACCTCGTAGGTCAGGACCGGGCCAATCCGTGCTCGCTCATTCTTTCGGCGGCGATGATGCTGCGCTACATCGGCGAGGACGAGGCTGCGCGACGCATCGAAACAGCGCTCCGCTCTGTGCTGCGCGCAGGCACGCCGCTCACGCGCGACCTGGGCGGTTCAGCGTGCACCACCGAGATGACCGCCGCGATCGTGACGCGGCTGGGTGAGGTGAGTTGAGGCAACGAGGCGCGCTGATCGCGTTCAGTCAGGATCAGACGCCACCATGGCGCGCGCCCAGTCGAGCAC
>JBOIEI010000514.1:0-4308 GCA_050741055.1 Burkholderiales bacterium
TGACCGCACTGCCGCGTATCACCGCCAGCACCCGGTCGCCATCGCGTTGAGCGTCGCGCACGCGCTTGAGCACGAGCATGCCGCACCCTTCGCTGCGCACGTACCCGTCCGCCGCGGCGTCGAAGGCCCGACAGCGGCCCTTCGGGCTCAGCAGCTTCGTCTGGGCGAAGGCGACGTTGACTTCCGGACGCAGCACGGCGTTGACCCCGCCGGCCAGGGCCACCTCGCACTCTCCCAGGCGCAGGCTCTGCGCGGCCTGGTGCACGGCCACCAGCGACGAGCTGCAGGCGGTGTCGACGGCCACGCACGGACCCTGCAGGCCGAGCATGAACGAGAGGCGGCCGACCGCGGCGCTGTGCGCGTTGCCGGTCGCCATGAAGGCGTCGGCGCCGTCCGCGCTGTGCTCGGCCAGGATGTACTTGTAGTCGTAGGTGGAGATGCCGACGAACACACCGGCCGCCCGGCCTTCCAGGCGGGCCGGGGCGATCCCGGCGTGCTCGAGCGCCAGCCACGATACTTCCAGGAGCTGGCGATGCTGCGGATCCATGCTCGTGGCTTCGCGCGGCGAGATGTCGAAGAACGCTGCGTCGAAACCCGCCATGTCCTCGATGAAGCCGCCGCAGCGGCTGTTCATCTTGCCGGGCACGCCTGGGGCCGCATCGTAGTACGCATCCACATCCCAGCGCTCCGGCGGCACTTCCCGAATGGCATCGCGTCCCTCTTCGAGCAGTTGCCAGAACGCCTCCGCGTCGGCTGCGCCCGGGAACCTGCAGGCAAGGCCGACGATCGCGATCGGCTCGGCGCCCGGTGCTGTTCTGCGCCCGCTTTCGCACGACGACGCGGACAGTGGCGCCGACGGCGGGCCGGGATCGTTCGCGGGCGGGAAAGGCATCGGATCGCGGTTCTGTCCCGTGCGCCATTGATCGAGCAGCGGCAGCGCGCCGGAATGCAGCAGCCGCCGGCTCCCGCTGCGCATGACCTTGCCGCTCGAGGTCTTGGGCACACCGCCCGGCTGCACCAGCCCCACCCAATGGACTGCCACCCCGAACTGCACCCGGATCGCGGCGCGCACCGCTTCGACCACCTCGGTTGCGTCGATTTCCCGCCGCGCCGCGCGCTTCACTTCCGCCGCGACGCCCAGCTCTTCGTGACCGTCGACCTCGAGCGCGAACGCGACGCAGCAGTCCGGCTCGAGCGCGGGATGCGAACGTTGGGCGACCAGCTCGATGTCCTGCGGATACAGGTTGCGGCCGCGAATGATTACCATGTCCTTCAGCCGCCCGCTCACGTACAGCTCGCCCTCGCGCACGAACCCGAGATCGCCGGTGCGCAGGTACGGCGCATCCTCGCCGAGCATGCGCGCCTCGAACGTCGTCTGGGTCTCTTCGGGTCGCCGCCAGTAGCCCTTCGCGACGGCGGGACCGGAAACCCAGATCTCGCCGATTACGTTCTCCGGTTGGCGCTGCAGGCTTTCGGCATCGACGATCGCGATCTCGACGCCGCCACCGCCACTGACGATCCCCGAGCTCACCAGCCTGGCTGCTTGCGGCTCGTCGGCGGCGCAGGTCTCGGCCCGGCCTTGCTCCAGGCGCTCGCGCCGGAAGGCCGTGACCACGGGCAGCAGCTGCACGCGGCTGCCGGTGGCGCACAGGGTCGTCTCGGCCATGCCGTATGAGGGCAGGAACGTGCGGCGGCGGAAGCCGTAGGGCTCGAAGGTTTCGCAGAACCGGTCGAGGGTGTCGGCGCGGATCGGTTCGGCCCCATTCACCGCGCATTCCCAGGAGCTCAGGTCCAGCCCTTCGCGCTGCGCGGGCGTGGTGCGCGTGACGCACAGCTCGTACGCGAAATTGGGAGCGCCCGCGCCGGTGCCGCGATACTCGGTGATGGCCTTGAGCCAGCTGATCGGGCTGCGCAGGAAAACCGCGGGCGGCATGACGACTACCCGTGCGCCCCAGTACACCGGCCCCACCAACGTCGCCACCAATCCCATGTCGTGGAAGAACGGCTGCCAGCTCACGATGACCGATTGGCTGCCAACGCCGAAGACCTGCGCCAGATACCGGCACTGCTGCAACAGATTGCCGTGAGTCAGCATCACGCCCTTGGGATTGCCGGTCGATCCGGAGGTGTATTGCAGGTGCGCCACGGCATCGTGCGCAATCGTTCGATGGCGCTGGTTTGCGTCGACCTCCGGGATTGCGGCCGTAGCAACGACCTTCAGCTGCCGGTTCGCCAGCAGGTGCGCGAGCGAGTCGCGGTCCTCCTCGGAGCAAAAGGCTGCGGCGGGGGCGCAATCGTCGAGTATCGACTCCAGTCGCGGATCGGGGTGCCGGGGATTCAGTGGATAGGCCGGGACCGCGATCGCGCCCGCGTAGAGGCAGGCGAGGAATCCGACCACGAAGTCCAGGCCCGGCCGATAGAGCAGGACGATCCGCTCGCCGGCCAAGCCGTTGCGCTCGACCCAGACGGCGACCGAGCGCGCGCGGCGCTCCAGCGCGCCGTAGGTCAAGCGCTGCGTTTCGCGTTTCCCATCGGCGAGGAAAATGAAGGCTGCATCGCCGCTTTGCCGCTCGCCTCTCCACCCGAGCCGTCCGATCAGGTCGTCCGGCCCGTTGCAGTCGCGATCTTCGAGGCGATCCATGACGGCGATGCGATCAGGCGGAGCACAGCTCGCCGAGGCGCAGCGGCCGCAGGCGCTGCCGCGGCCGCTGTGGGCGCACTACAGGCGCCGCTCGGTGTCGCTGCCGAGCGCGGAGGCGACCGCCTCGATGGTCGGCAATTCCCCTGTGAGGTTGGGATCGAGGTCGCGCCCCAGCCAGGCAGCGAGGTCGCCGGTCAGCGCAACGCCGGCGGCCGAGTCCAGCCCCAGGCGCTCGAAGGACATCGCGATCGAAACCTCTTCTGCGCGCACGTCCAGCACGTCGGCGACATAGACCGCAAGCCAGCTCCGGATCTCCTCTGCCGTCGGGCCGGCACCGTGCGACTGGACAGGCCGGCCGGTATCGGTAGCAAAGTGTGCAGGTGCCGTGGCCTCGTTTGCGCTGCTCATGGGTCTTGCCCCTTTTGAATCGTCTGCAAGTTGTATTAGCGCGGTTCAGGGCGAGACGCCGTCGCGCTGCGCGGGTAGAAGATCCGCGGGCCCAATCGTGCCTGCGGCTCGTTTTGCCTGCGCTTCGTCTGCATCGCCTCCGCTGTGGGCACCCTCAAGTCCCAGGCCCAGCCGAGTGCTACGAACAGTCGGATGATCCAGCCGCCTGGGTCGACCTGCCACCAGCGCAGGCCGAACATGGCCGAACCCGGGAACGCGTGATGGTTGTTGTGCCACGCCTCGCCGAAGTTGGGCAGCGCGAGCACGATGTTGTTGCGGCTCGCATCGCGCGTCTCGAACGGCCGCGTCCCGAGCATGTGGGCCGTCGACCCGCTGGTCCACATCAGGTGGTGGACGCAGAACATGCGCACGAAGCCTCCCCAGAGCAGGCCGGTGAGCGCGCCCATCCAGGACCTGGTCAGTAGCCCGCCGAGCACCATGGGAATCGCCAGGCCGAGGACGACCCATAGGCTGTAATGCGCATTGATGCGCGCGATCAGGGGATCTCGTATCAGGTCTTTCGCGAAGGCGACCGTGTTGGTCATCTTGCTGTCCAGCATCCAGCCCAGGTGCGAATGCCACAGGCCGCGCCAGAAGCCGAGCGGCTGGCCTTCGTGCACATAGGGCGAGTGCGGGTCCTGCTCCTGCTCGGAGAAGGCGTGATGGCGCCGGTGCGTGGCGGCCCAGTAGACGGGGCTGCCTTGCGCGCCCATGCAGCCGAGGATGCCCAGAGCAGCCGTCAGCGCCGGTTTCGCCTTGAACGCACGATGCGCGAAATGGCGATGGAATCCGACCGTGAGGCCGGTGCTGGTCAGCACATACATGACCGCGAACAGGGAGATCTCGACAGCTCCGATGGGTGCGACGGACAGCAGCGCGACCGCGGCCAGCGTTGCGAGCAAAGGGACCAGCATCGTGGCCAGGGCGTAGCGGTACTGGATTTGCTGCAGACGGGTACTCGAAAGCGCGACGACCTTGAGGCCCGCGGAAGCCTCGGCGCCGGTCGTGTCGGTCATCGGTTCCATCGGCTGCGCCGCTCAAGAGGTGGCCGCTGGCGCGTCCATCACCCCGTGTGCGCCGGACCGCTTGACGTCCCATACCCAGCCCAGCGCCTCGAGCGCGCGGATGAGCAGCCCGCCCGGATCGAACTGCCACCACCGGCGTGCGAACAGCGCCGCACCCGGGCACGCATGGTGATTGTTGTGCCACCCTTCGCCCAG
>JBOIEI010000515.1:0-3930 GCA_050741055.1 Burkholderiales bacterium
GGAACATGGCGGGGAACGTGGCGGAGATGGTCGCCAGTTGCGGCACGTAGAGCAAGCCCAGAAGCGCGAAACCGATGACGGCGCCGGCAAAGCCAGTAGCCATCAGCAAGTACAGGGGCACGACGCACACGAATAACCCGATCAACGAGAACCACCACATGGGCTTGCGCCCTACCCGGTCCGACAAGGCCCCCGCGAAGGGAACGAACATCATCATGAACAGCATGCCCACGATCGGCACGATCAGGGCGGCATCGGTCGCCAGCGCGAGCCGGCGCTGCAGATAGGTCGGCATGTAGCTGAGCAGGGTGTAATTCACGACATTGAGGGCGATCACCAGGCCGCCCATGGTCAGCAGCGGCCGCCAATATCGAATCAGCAGGTGGCGCAGCTCGGTCGAGGCCGCCGGCTCCTGCTCGTGATGCGCTTCGATCTCGCGGAAGATCGGCGTGTCCTCCATCCGCGAACGAAGGTACAGGCCCACGAGGCCCATCGGCCCGGCCACGAAGAACGGGATGCGCCAGGCCCAGTCGTACATTGCCTGCTCGCCGAGCCCGAGCGAGAATCCCAGCATCAGCAGCGCGCCGAACGAAAAGCCGGCGAGCGTGCCGAATTCCAGGAAGCTGCCGTAGAAGCCGCGCCGGTCGTCAGGCGAATACTCCGCCATGAAGGTCGCGGCGCCGCCGTATTCGCCGCCCGTTGAAAAGCCCTGGATCATGCGCAAGGCAACAAGGAGCGTAGGCGCCCAAAGGCCGATCGTCTCGTAGGAGGGGATCAGCCCCACCCCCATAGTCGCCGCCGACATCAGCAGGATGGTGAAGGCGAGAATCGTCTTGCGGCCGTAGCGGTCGCCGAGCGGGCCCCAGAACAGTCCGCCCAGGGGGCGTACCAGGAAGGAAATCGCAAAGGTCGCCAGAGCGAAGAGCGTCGCCTCGGCCGCCTCGCCGGGAAATAGAGCAGCCGAGATGTAGACGACGCCATAGGCGTAGATGCCGTAGTCGAACCATTCGGTGGCGTTGCCGAGCGCCGAAGCCGCGACAGCGCGGCGCAGCACCGGAGGTGAGACGGCTTCCGGATGACCGATCGGGACGTCCGCCCCGAAAAGCTGCGGGGTGTGGTCTCCGGTCATGGTGCCTCCTGTGATTCATCGGGCGCTAGCGGATCGAGCGTAGCGGAGATCGGCGAGTAGATGGACAGGATATTCAAAGTATTCTTTTTCCTGACTGCTACTGTATTGCCCACCCGTGCCGGCAGTCAATCGCGATGCTCGCTGACAATTGCGCCTTCTCGTTGCGATGTGAGTCTTTCACCCACTCACTATTCGGTGAGCTGTTCACCAAGTGGCAGAGCGACGATCCCGCGCTCATGTGCCCTGGAATTTGACCGCAAGAATCGGATAGCAGGTACGCCGCGCCTTCGATAAATTGCGTGCAGGTCGAATCCAAGAGGATCAGGATATGTACATGAGCACAAGCAATTCCAAGCCCGCAGCGACAGAAGCCGATCCACGGTGGGAGGCGATTATCTCGCGCAATCCTGCTGCGGACGGCACGTTCTATTACGCTGTCAGGACCACCGGTGTTTACTGCCGGCCCACCTGCCCGTCCAGGCGGCCGCTGCGCAGCAACGTTGATTTCTTCGCGACCCGCGAGGCCGCCGAAAAGGCCGGGTTTCGTGCGTGCAAACGCTGTCATCCGGAGCAGGCAATGCAAACGGTGCGGCATGCTGCAAAAGTCGCGCAAGCCTGCAGGCTGATCGAACAGTCGGAACAGGCGCCGGATCTCAATGCCCTGGCGACGAACGCAGGCCTGAGCCCGTATCACTTTCATCGCATCTTCAAGGCGATCACCGGGCTTACCCCGAAAGCGTACGCAACCGCGCATCGCTCCCGGCGCGTGCGCAGTGAGCTTGCCCGATCGGGTTCGGTCACGGACGCGATCTACGACTCCGGATACAACTCCAACGCACGTTTTTATGAGAAGGCAGGCGAGGTCCTCGGCATGTCGCCGCGCGCTTACCGTGCGGGCGGCACCGCTACCGATATCCGCTTCGCGGTCGGAGAATGCGCGCTGGGTTCTATCCTGGTGGCGAAGAGCGAGCGTGGTGTTTGCGCCATTCTTCTAGGCGACGATCCGGAGATGGTGGCGCGCGAACTGCAGGACCAATTTCCGCAAGCGAACCTGATCGGCGCAGACAGGGCGTTCGAGCAGTTCATCGCCAAGGTAGTCGGTTTCGTCGAGTCACCACGCATCGGTCTCGACCTGCCGCTGGACGTTCGCGGTACTGCGTTCCAGCAGCGCGTCTGGGAGGCGCTGCGAAAAATCCCCTTTGGCACCACGGCGAGCTACTCCGAGATCGCACAGCGTATCGGCGCGCCCGGCGCGGCACGCGCCGTCGCCCAAGCCTGCGCATCGAACAGGCTTGCCGTTGCCATCCCCTGTCACCGCGTTGTGAGAAACGACGGCCGCTTATCGGGATATCGCTGGGGGATCGAACGTAAGCGCGAGCTGCTGGAGCGTGAGGCCGCGCGATGAGCCGGGGTGCGACGGTTGACGAACTTCGGACGCTGCCGGGCATGGATGTCCGCATCGGCAGGCAGGACCGGGATCGAATCGGTGTTGACCTCGACGCGGACGGTTCGAGCATCATTCGGGGCCTTATGAATGATGACGAGTGCGATCAGGTTGCAGCACTTTATGGCGACGAGCAGCTTTTTCGCAGCAAAGTCGTTATGTCCCGCCATGGATTCGGCAAGGGCGAGTACAAGTACTTCCGCTATCCGCTTCCGCCGCTCGTGGCCGAGTTGCGAACGCACGCATGGGCGAAGCTGGCGCCGATCGCCAATCGGTGGAATGAGGCGATGCGCATCGAGGTGCAGTATCCGCATACGCATGCCGAATTCATCCAGCGCTGCCACGTTGCAGGGCAGACGCGGCCGACGCCGCTGATGCTCGACTACGGCGCGGGCGACTACAACTGCCTGCACCAGGACCTTTACGGTGAGCATGTGTTTCCGCTGCAGCTCGCGATACTGCTATCGGAGCCGGGTAAAGATTTCACTGGCGGCGAGTTCGTCCTGACCGAGCAACGTCCCCGCATGCAGTCGCGGCCGCAAGTAGTACCGCTCGGCAAGGGCGATGCAGTGGTCTTCGCCGTACATCACCGCCCGGTGGAGGGAACGCGCGGCTATTACCGCGTCAACATGCGGCACGGCGTCAGCCGCATTACCACCGGCCATCGCCGCACCCTCGGCATCATCTTCCACGACGCCGCGTAAGCCCTGGCGTGTGGCGTGGGCTCCTTACAACTTCTTCTCAATGTATTGCTGCGCCGTGACACCTCCGTCCACAGTCAGGTTATGTCCGTAATCCACCGCGCCGCGGGGGATGCGAGGCGGGCGTCCGCCACATCCTCCCGTTGTCCGCGCCGGCCGAGCCCGACCTGTACGGCGGCAAGCGCTCGGCAGCCACCGACCAACCGATGAGGCTTGCACGCCGGGCGTCGACAGTCGACTTGCCCTGCTGCTGGCTTAGCGACTATGCTTGCACCGCCTCGATCACCGGCCGCTCGATGGACCTCGCCGAACGCATCACCGGGAATTTTCGCGACAGCGCCAATCTGAAGCTCAGCGCCATGCAGGAGCTTGCGGGGCCGATCGCGGATGCGATCGAACGCATGGTCGCCTGCCTGCGCGACGACGGCAAGATCCTTTCCTGCGGCAACGGCGGCTCGGCCGCGGATGCGCAGCACTTTTCTTCCGAGCTGCTGAACCGTTTCGAAGCCGAGCGGCCCGGGCTTGCCGCGATTGCGCTTACTACCGACACCTCGACGCTGACCTCGATTGCAAACGATTACGACTACGAGCAGGTGTTCTCGCGCCAGGTGCGCGCGCTCGGCCATCCCGGCGACGTGCTGCTCGCGATTTCGACC
>JBOIEI010000516.1:0-2557 GCA_050741055.1 Burkholderiales bacterium
TCGGCATCGCACGCGCCGCGATCGGCGAAAAGCTCGGCGCTTCGGCGTCCGTTCATCGACCGGCACCGTGGCTCGAGCGCCCGGGTGCGACGTTCGTGACGCTGACGTGCGAGAACGCCTTGCGCGGCTGCATCGGCTCGCTCGAAGCGCGCAGGACGCTCGCGCTCGATGTGCGCGAGAACGCCTTGGCGGCAGCGTTCCGCGATCCGCGCTTCAAGCCGTTGACCGCGCAGGAATGGGCTCGCACCTCGGTGGAGATTTCGTTGCTCTCGGCGCTGGAAGCGCTGCCGCTCGACGACGAATCGCAGGTGCTGCGGCGCCTGCGTCCCGGCGTCGACGGGCTCGTGCTGGAGTTCGGCCACCATCGCGGCACGTTCCTGCCGCAAGTCTGGGAGCAACTGCCGGAACCGGCCTCGTTCCTGATGAACCTCAAGCGCAAGGCCGGCCTGCCGCCGGACTTCTGGGAGCCGGAAATGCGGCTTTCGCGTTACACCGTGAGCAAGTGGCGGGAGCAGGATCTCGCCTGATTCAGGGACCGAGACGATATGGCAGGACACGATTATCCCGGGCGCTATTGGCATCTGCTCCCCGACGGGCGCATGCAGTGCGACCTGTGTCCGCGCGACTGCAAACTGCATGAAGGCCAGCGTGGTGCGTGTTTCGTGCGCAGGCGGCTGCACAATCAGATGCTGCTCACGACCTACGGCCGGTCATCCGGCTTTTGCGTCGACCCGATCGAGAAGAAGCCACTCAACCAGTTCTATCCCGGCAGCTCGGTGCTCTCGTTCGGCACCGCCGGCTGCAACCTGGCGTGCAAGTTCTGCCAGAACTGGGACATCAGCAAGTCGCGCGATATGGACCGGCTGGCCGACGAGGCCTCGCCGGAAGCCATAGCCCGCGCCGCGCGCGACGCCGGATGCGCATCGGTTGCGTTCACTTACAACGATCCCGTCATCTTCGCCGAGTATGCGCTCGATGTCGCTACAGCGTGTCATGCCCATGACGTGAAGGCGGTGGCCGTGACGGCCGGCTACATCGGACGCGAAGCGAGGCGCGAGTTTTTCGCCCAGATGGACGCGGCCAACGTCGATCTGAAGGCGTTCACCGACGACTTCTATGTCAAGGTCTGCGGCGCGCGCCTGCAACCGGTGCTCGACACGCTCGTTTATCTCAAGCAGGAAACCCAGGTCTGGTTCGAGATCACGACCTTGCTGATCCCGGGCAAGAACGATTCGGACGCGGAACTGAGCGCGCAGTGCGAATGGATCATGCGCGAGCTCGGTCCGGACGTGCCGTTGCACTTCAGCGCGTTCCATCCCGACTACAAGATGACCGACATCGCGCACACGCCGGCGGCGACGCTGACGCGCGCGCGTAACATCGCCCGCGCCGCGGGGTTACATTACGTCTACACGGGCAACGTGCACGACCGCGATGGCGGCACGACCTATTGTCCGCACTGCGATACCGCGCTCATCGTGCGCGACTGGTACGAGATCCGCGACTATCGGCTCAATGCCGATGGCACGTGTCCCGACTGCGGCGGTGCGATCGCCGGGCGCTATCGCAGGTTCGACGGCCAGTTCGGTCGGCGGCGCGTGCCGGTGAGAATTGGAACTGTGGCGTGAGTCGGTTCATACCGCAGCCAGCGCTGCATCGAGATCGGCCACAATGTCATCGATGTGCTCGATCCCGATGGAGAGCCGCACCGTCTCCTCGGTGACACCGGCTTTCGCCAACTCCTCAGGCGCAAGCTGCCGATGCGTGGTCGAGGCCGGATGGCAGGCGAGCGACTTGCAGTCGCCGATATTGACTAGCCGCACCACCAGCTTTAGCGCATCCTGAAAACGCGCGCCGGCCTCGCGCCCGCCTTTCACACCGAACGTGAGGATCCCGGAAGCGCGCCCGCCCATGTATTTCTGCACCAGCGGATGATCGCCGTGGTTCGGCAGGCCGGCGTAGTTGACCCAGGTCACCTTTCGATGCGCCTCGAGAAACTGCGCGACCGCGAGCGTGTTCGCACAGATCCGGTCCATTCGCAGCGCCAGCGTCTCCACGCCTTGCAACACGAGGAAGGCATTGAACGGACTGATGGCGGCACCGGTGTTGCGCAAAGGCACCACGCGCGCCCGGCCGATGTAGGCAGCCGGCCCGAGCGCCTCGGTATAAACCACCCCGTGGTAGGAGACGTCGGGCTCGTTCAGCCGGCGGAACCTGGCCTTGTGCTGCGCCCAGGGAAACTTGCCCGAATCGACGATCATGCCGCCGATCGAGTTGCCATGGCCGCCGAGATACTTGGTGAGCGAGTGCACCACGATGTCGGCGCCGTGGTCGAAGGGCCGGCACAGGTAGGGCGTGGGAACGGTGTTGTCGACGATCAGCGGCACGCCGTGGCGATGCGCGATCTCGGCCAGGCGCTCGAAGTCGGTGATGTTGCCGAGCGGGTTGCCGATCGATTCGCAGAAGACGGCCTTCGTTTTCCCGTCGATCAGCTTCTCGAAAGCGTCGGGCTCGCGGTAGTCGGCGAAGCGCACGTCGATGCCGTATTGCGGCAGCG
>JBOIEI010000517.1:0-2574 GCA_050741055.1 Burkholderiales bacterium
CGCCGGCCTTGTCCAGGATGCGCGCGGCTTGCCGCAGCGCGGCCTCCGCTTGCTCCTGCGCGTAAGCCTCGATTTGCACCCGGGAGGCGAATCGCCGCACGTTGCCGGAAATGATCCGCGGCTGCACGTTGAGCAGCACGATGCGCAACCTGGGATTGACCGCGGCCTGGAGCGCTGCATACTGTACCGCCCGGTTGGCCGCGTTCGAGCCATCGACCGCGACCAGCACCGCCAGCGGATCGCTTGCGCCGCCACGACCCGCGGTGCGCGATCGGACCGGCACCAGCGTGACGTTTCGCCGGACCATGTGAAGCACCTTGTAGGCGACCGAGCCCAGGGTGATGCTGTTCAGTATGCTTATCCCGCGCGTACCCATGATGACTTCGGTCACCGCGGCGTCCTCCGCCGCGCCTACGATCATCGCGGCCGGATCATCGCCTAGCGGCGCTTCCAGTCGATAGCTCAATCCGGCGAAATCGAGGATTCTCCGCGCCGAGGCCGTGGTGCGCTCGGCGTCCGTCAAGGCTTCGGCGCGCTGCGCGGCCAAGCTCTTGCGTTCGGTCGCTACCGAAGGCAAGCGCACGTTGATCAGACGAATCGCGCCGACACCGAACGCTTTCGCCATGCGCGCGACGTAGCGTGCGGCATTGTCGGCGCCGCGCGATCCGTCCACGGCCAGCAGCCACGCGCTCCGGGGCCGGCGCGAACCTTCCTTCGTGCTCAATGGAGATCTCCCAAGGACGTTGCAGGCCGACATGGCCGGGCGCCGGGGCGAGGGGGTCTATGCGCCATCGGCAAGCACCATGTCGGAGGCTTTCTCGCCGATCATGATCGAGGGCGCATTGGTGTTGGAAGCGACCATGGTCGGCATGATGGAGGCGTCGCAGACGCGCAGGCCCTGCACGCCGTGGACGCGCAGTTTCGCGTCCACTACGGCGAGCTTGTCGCTGCCCATGCGGCAGGTTCCGATCGGGTGATACGAGGTCTGGCCGGTCTTGCGGATGTGATCGAGCAGCTCGTCGTCGCTGTGCGCTTCCGGCCCCGGGCGGGTTTCGCGCACGATGTACTGCGCGAGCGCGGGCTGCGCCGCGATCTTGCGAATCATCTTCAGCGCGCTAACGAGCGTGTGCGCGTCCTCCTCCGCCCCGAGGTAGTTGGCGTGGATGCGCGGCGGATCGGAGGCTTCGGCGCTGCGGATGTGGACCGATCCGCGCGACTCGGGACGCAGGCAGTAGGTGCCGACCGAGAACCCCGGATAGGCATCCAGCCCCATGCGATCGGCGAGCGAGCGCGCGTTGCGATTGTCCGCGTAATGGCTGCTCGCCATCGACAGCTGGTGCAATTGCATCTTGATGTCGGGCCGCGGCAGGTCTGCGCGGCTGCGGGCAATCGCCATCATGGTCGCCGACGAGGTTGACATCAAGCCTCGGCCGAGGAAGAGCCAGCGCGCGCCCATCTTCGCGCGCAGAAAGGGGCTACGCAGGATCGCATTGAGCGTAATGTCGAGCGTGGTCTCGAACGCCAGGCGCACGTGCAGGTGGTCGCGCAGGTTCTCGCCGACCCCGGGCGCATGATGAACCACCGCCACGCCGGCGCGCTGCAGGACTTCGGCGTTGCCGATGCCGGAGAGCTCCAGGATCTGCGGCGACTGGATCGCGCCCGCCGCCAGCAGAACCTCGCGGCGCACGCGCACGGTGTGCAGCGCATCGCCCTGGCGATACGTGATGCCCACAGCCCGGTTGTCTTCGAGCTCCACGCGTTGCGCCAGCGCGCCCGTTGCCACTTTGAGATTCGGGCGCTTCATGGCGGGGCGCAGGTAGTTGTCTGCGGTATGGCGGCGGCGGCCTCGGCGCGTGTTGTATTGCAGGTAGCCGATGCCCTCGAACACCGGGCCGTTGTAGTCCGCTGTGGCGGGGATACCCGCCTGGCAGGCGGCAGCGTGGTAACCCTCGGAGAGGGGATCGCGATCGATATAGCGCGTGATGTGCATCGGTCCCTCGCGCCCGCGATATTGCGGATCGCCGAGCGCGTAGCACTCCATGCGCTTGAGATACGGCAGCACATCGGCATACGCCCAGCCCGCATTGCCGAGGCTTGCCCAGTGATCGTATTCGAGCGGGTCGCCGCGCACCCAGATCATGCCATTCACGGCGCTGGAGCCGCCGAGCGCGCGCCCGCGCGGCCAGAAAATGCCGCGGCCGCCGACTTTTTCGTCCGGCTCGGTCTGGAAGCGCCAGATCGCGCGCTCGCCGGTGAGAATATGGGCGACGCCGGCTGGAATCCGGATCCACATCCAGCGCTCGTCCTCGCCCGCTTCGAGCAGCAGCACCGAGTGCTTGCCGGATGCGGTCAGGCGATTGGCGAGGACGCAACCGGCGGAACCGGCCCCGACGATGACGTAGTCGAATTCCATGTTAGCGCGGATATTTCATCGGGGCACGGCCTAACAGTTCGTTGAAAAGCGCTCGTAGATGAGCGCTGGAATGGTCATATGACGATTCACAGGGACACGAATCGATTCATCAGGCGCTCCCAACTGCCATCTTGGCAGTCCTCGTGGGATTGTTCGAGGTT
>JBOIEI010000518.1:0-2842 GCA_050741055.1 Burkholderiales bacterium
CCGATGCTGCGGGCGGGCGTGGACGCATCGCGGCTACGCCATATCGCCGTGAATCTCGCCGATGCGCAGGCCTGCTCGCGCACGCTCGGGCGGCTCGATGAGGTGACGCATCTTTTCCATTGCGCCAACGCGCCCGATTCGCCGACGCGGCTGCGGCTTATGGGGAACGTGCTCGATGCCGTGGAACAAGGCAGTGCTCGGATCGAGAACGTGCACCTCATGCAGGGTACAAAGTACTACGGCTGCCACCTCGGGCCGTTCAAGGTGCCTGCGCAGGAAACCGATGCGCGCGTTCCAGGCGCCGACTTCTATTACAGCGAGGAAGACTGCGTGCGCGCCCGCGCCCGCGGCAAGCGCTGGACATGGACTGCGGTGCGGCCGCATTCGGTTTGCGGCTACGCGCGCGGCAATCCGCTCAACCTGGCGGTGGCGCTGGGCATCTACGGCTCGCTCGCGCGCGCCGCGGGCGAGTCGATGGCGTTTCCGTCGACACCGGCATGTTTCGAGGCGCGCTTCAACGTGGTCGATTCCGAGCTGCTCGCGCGCGCGGCCATCTGGTGCTCGACCACGCCGGCCTGTGGCAACGAAGCGTTCAACATCAACAACGGCGACATCTTTCGCTGGATGGACATCTGGCCTTCATTGGCCGGATTCTTCGGTCTCGATGCAGCCGGACCGCAGACGAAGCGCCTGCCCGAGTACCTGGCCGAGCACCAGGGCGCGTGGCTGCGGCTGTCCGAGACCCACGGCCTCGCATCTTTTCCCTATGAGCGCATCGCGGCGTGGGCGCAGGGCGACTATCGGGCGCCGAGCTCGCGCTTCGCTTGCGAGTACGATGTCGTCTCGGATTTGTCGAAGGCACGCACTTTCGGCTTCGACGAGAAGGTCGACACGACGCGAATGTTCTTGCGCTTGTTCGAGCGCCTGCGCGCCGAGCGCGTCGTTCCCTGAGGGAGGGCGGCGATGGATTCGTATCCGACCATCAAGTTCATCGTCGAGCGCGGCAACCTGCTTGCCATCGCGATCGGCGTATTGCCGCTGCTGGGTGCGCTCGCCCTGGTGGTTCTCGGTGTGCATTGGTTCGCGCTGGTGGCCGGCGCCGTCGCCGCCGCGGTGGTTTATTTTCTGATGAAGAGCTACGTGGAGCTGGTACGCGTGATCGCCGATATGCTCCTGCCGAAATGAGGACGTATGGCGAGTCGAAGTGACTGGGACGTGGTCGTTGTGGGCGGCGGGCTCGGCGGCCTGAGCGCCGCCTGCCGGGCCGCGCAACTGGGATTGAAGGCGGCGGTGCTGGAGCGCGGGACCGAGCCGCAGTACCTGTGCAACTCGCGCTTCTCGGGCGGCATCCTGCACATCTCGCAGCACAACGTGCAGGAGCCGGCGGAGAGCCTCGTCCGGGTGATCGAGGAAGCGACGCTGGGCGAATGCGATTCGGCGCTTGCGCGCGCGCTCGCCGAGGATGCGCGCCGCGCCGTCGAGTGGCTGCGCAGCGAAGGCGCCAAGTTCATTCGCGTCGGTCAGATCGTGTGGCAGCAGCACGTGCTCGCGCCGCCGCGGCCCATCACGCCGGGGCTCGACTGGAAGGGACGCGGCCCCGATGTCATGCTGCGCACACTGGAAGCGAATTTGATCCAGCGCGGCGGTGCGGTGCTGCGCGGTACGGCAGCGCGAGCGCTGATGGAGGCGGGCGGTCGCTGCGTGGGTGTGGAAGCCGAATGCGCGGGCGAGGCGATTCATTTCGCTGCCAAGGCGGTAGTGATTGCCGACGGCGGCTATCAGGGGAGCCTCGACCTGATCGGTAAACACATCACGCCGGCGCCCGCGAAGCTCATGCAGCGCGGCGCTTCGACCGGGGTTGGAGACGGCCTGCGCATGGCGCAGTCGCTCGGCGCCGCTGTGACCCGGCTCGATGCCTTCTACGGTCACATGCTCTCGCGCGATTCGTTCCACAACGACAAGGTCTGGCCCTATCCGCAGCTCGACGAGCTGGGCACCGCCGGGATCGTGGTCGATGCGCGCGGCGAGCGCTTCACCGACGAGGGCATGGGTGGCGTCTATGTCGCCAACATGATCGCGCGCCTGCCCGATCCGCTCTCGACCTGGGCGGTGTTCGACGAAGCGGTCTGGAACGGTCCTGGCAAGGGCGCGCGCATTCCAGCCAACCCGAACCTGGTGAAGGCGGGCGGCACGGTGCACGAAGCGCAGACGCTCACGGCACTGGCCGAGATCATGGGTGTGCCCAGCGAGCGTTTCGAGCTCACCGTGGCGGGCTACAACCAGGCGCTGGCTGGAGGCAAGCTCGAGGAGCTCGCACCGCGCCGCACGTCGACGCGCATCGCCGCGATGCCGGTGGCGAAGCCGCCGTTCTACGCGGTGCCGCTCTGCGCCGGAATCACGTACACCATGGGCGGCATCTCGATCGATCCTGATGGACAGGTGTTGCGGGCAGGCGGCGGCGGAATCATCGACGGGCTGTATGCCGTCGGCACCGCCACTGGCGGACTCGAGGGCGGCAGCGGCGTGGGATATGTCGGCGGGCTCATCAAGGCGGCGACATTCGGCGTTCGCGCGGGAGAGCGAATCGCTCGCGCGCTCGGATAGCGATTTCTTGTCGCGGCCGCATCGGGGGCAGTTCAGGGCATGACCCGGAATCTGATTCCCGCCGGCTCGGCAACGACTCGTGGATAATGGGAAAAACTTCACTGGACAGGGAAGGAAATATCATGCTGCTCACCGAACGCCGCGCGCGCTATCGCGAAGTCCTGCAAGGAAACGCCTGTGTCCATCCGGCGTCGGTGTTCGACGCCATGTCGGCGCGCATCGCCGCCTCGCTCGGGTT
>JBOIEI010000519.1:0-3037 GCA_050741055.1 Burkholderiales bacterium
TCTGACCGAGGAGCAGATGCGAAAGGTGCGCGGCCGCGAGATCGGCATGATCTTCCAGGAGCCGATGACCTCGCTCAATCCGGTGCTGACCGTCGGCCGGCAACTCACCGAAGGGCTGGAGATCCACTTGGGCATGACGCCGACGGCCGCGCGTGCGCGCGCAGTGGAGCTGCTCGGCCTGGTCGGCATTCCGGATGCACAGCGGCGTCTGAATCAGTATCCGCATCAGTTCAGCGGCGGCATGCGCCAGCGCATGATGATCGCCATGGCGCTCGCCTGCGAGCCGCCGCTGATTCTCGCGGACGAGCCCACCACGGCGCTCGACGTCACGATCCAGGCCCAGATCCTGGAGCTGATGCAGTCCCTTTCCCGAAAGCTCGGCGTCGCGATGCTAATCATCACGCACAATCTCGGCGTGGTGGCGCGCTATGCGGACCGCGTGAACGTGATGTATGCCGGCAAGATCATCGAACGGGCGAGCGCGCGCGAGCTGTACGTCCATCCGCGCCATCCCTACACCGAGGGGCTGTTGCGCTCGGTGCCTCGGCTCGACGAACCGCGCCGATCGAAGCTTGCGCCGATCGAAGGCCAGCCGCCGGATCTCACGCGCCTGCCGCAGGGGTGTTCGTTCGCACCGCGCTGCCGCTACCGCGAAGAGCGCTGCGACCAGGCCGCCCCTGCGCTCACCGCGCTGGCCGGCGAGTGGCACATGAGCGCGTGCTGGGTAGCCGAGCGCCTGGGCGAGGCGGAGGCGGCGACATGAGCGCGGTCGCTGCAAACGCAAACGAGACGCCCGAGGCGAGCCCGGCCGAGACGCTGCTCGAGGTCCGCAATCTCGTCATGCACTTCCGCGTCGGGCGCGGATTGTTCGGTTCGCCGGGGCTGGTTCGCGCCGTCGACGGCGTGAGCTTCAAACTCGGGCGCGGGGAAACGCTCGGGCTCGTGGGCGAATCGGGCTGCGGCAAGACCACCACCGGGCGCTGCGTGCTGCAGCTGGAAAAACCGACCAGCGGCGACGTGATCTTCGAGGGCCGCAGCCTCGTCGGCATGGAGGCGACCGAGCTGCGCAAGGTGCGCAACCGCATCCAGGTCATCTTCCAGGATCCGTACAGCTCGCTCAATCCGCGCATGACCGTGGGACAGATCATCGCCGAACCGATCGCCGTGCACGGTCTCGAGCGCGACCCGGGTGCGCGCGAAGAGCGGGTGCAAAGCCTCCTCATTCGTGTGGGCCTGTTGGCGCAGCACGCGCACCGCTATCCGCACGAGCTTTCCGGCGGTCAGCGCCAGCGGGTCGGCGTGGCGCGCGCGCTGGCGATGCAGCCGAGCCTCATCATCTGCGACGAGCCGGTTTCGGCGCTCGACGTTTCGATCCAGGCGCAGATCATCAACCTGCTGGACGAGCTGCAGGCGGATTTCGGTTTGTCGTACCTGTTCGTGGCGCACGATCTGGCGGTGGTGCGGCACATTTCGGATCGCATCGCGGTGATGTACCTGGGCAAGATCGTGGAGCTCGCGAGCCGGCGCGATCTGTACGAAGCACCGGCGCATCCCTATACCCGCGCGCTGCTCTCGGCCGTGCCGATCCCCGATCCGCAGCTCGAGGCGACGCGCGAGCGCCAGGTGCTGACCGGCGAAGTGCCGAGCCCGCTCAATCCGCCGTCGGGCTGCGTATTCCATCCTCGCTGTCCGATGGCGATCGAGCGCTGCAAGCGCGAGGTGCCGCAACTGAGGACGGTCGGTTCCGCCCATGAGGCGGCCTGTCACCTGGCTTGAAACGCACGCACACACAAAACAAAGGAGGAGGCGCCGTGGCAAACGAGCGATCAGAGGGCTCGCGAATGTCGTAGCACGCGATTGCTCGGCTAGCGCGAGATCGACAGCAGCACATTCCATCAGGAGGAGACATCAAATGCGTAATCGCATCCAAACGCTGTTCATGCTGGCAATCGGCATGGTCATGGCGCTCGCCTGGCCAGCCATGGCGCAAGATAAACCGCGCTCCGGCGGCGAGCTGATCTTCGCCGTTCCGTCCGAGCCACCGTCTTACGACGCCCATCAGGAAGAGACCTTCGGCGTCATCCATCCGGTCGCGCCGCACTACAACACGCTGCTGCGGACCGATCCGACCGACAAGACCGGGACCAAGCCGATCGGCGACCTGGCCGAGTCGTGGACGATATCGAGCGACCAGAAGACCTACACCTTCAAGTTGCGCCACGGCGTGAAGTTCCACGACGGCTCGGACATGACGTCGAAAGACGTGAAGGCGTCCTACGACAAGATCCTGAAACCGCCGGCCGGCGTGAAGTCGCTGCGCGCCGCGGCATACGGCTCGGTCGAGTCGATCGAGACGCCGGACGCGCACACCATCGTGTTCAAGCTGAAGTGGCCGGAGTCGTCGTTTCTGCTGAACCTGGCTTCGCCCTGGAACTTCATCTACAAGGCCGACATCCTGGCGAAGGACCCGCACTGGTACGAAAAGAACATCATGGGTACCGGGCCGTTCGTGTTCGGCGAGCATGTCAGGGGCTCGCACTGGGTCGGCAAGAAGAACCCGAACTACTGGGACAAGGGCAAGCCGTACCTCGACAGCTACCGGGCGCTGTTCATCAAGTCGTCGTCGGCGCAGGTTGCAGCCGTGCGCGGCGAGCGGGCGCACATCCAGTTCCGCGGCTTCACCCCCGCCGACCGGGAGAGCCTGGTGAAGGCGCTCGGCGACAAGATCACGGTGCAGGAAAGCCCCTGGGACTGCGTGCTGATGGTGGCCATGCACCACGAGAAGAAGCCCTTCGACGACAAGCGCGTGCGGCGGGCGCTTTCGCTGGCCCTGGACCGCTGGGGGGCGTCGACGACGCTGTCCAAGATCGCCATCGTGAAGGACGTCGCCGGCATCCAGGTGCCCGGCACGCCCTACGCCGCGTCGGCGCCGGACCTCGAGCAGCTGGCCGGTTACGGGCGCGACATCGCCAAGTCGCGCGCCGAGGCCCGGCGTTTGTTGCGTGAAGCCGGGGTGCCGGATGGCTACGCCTTCACG
>JBOIEI010000520.1:0-4542 GCA_050741055.1 Burkholderiales bacterium
ACATGCGCCTTCCTCCTGAATAGTTGCGGAATGGTTGTAACGTTATCGAAGCCGAGCACGCGGACCGTGAGTTGCTTCGGCTTCAGCGTGAGCAGCGCGATTCGCCATCGGTGCTCGTCACGGACTGCTCGCGCACCCGCGGCAAGATGGTCAACCGGGGCGGTAATCGATAATATCCATGCTTGCACGCAGGACGCCATGCCATGGACGGCAATTCACCTACCCTTTCCCGCCAGCAGGCGTTCAACAGCTCCCCGATCGCGAAGAAGCTTACCCGGCTTGCGACCAAGGCGTCGGCCGACTACGGCATGATCGGCCCAGGCGAGCGCGTCATGGTGTGCCTTTCGGGTGGCAAGGACAGCTACACGCTGCTCGACGTGCTGCTCACGTGGCAGGAGCGCGCGCCGTTCGAGTTCGAGCTCGTCGCCGTCAACCTGGATCAGAAGCAGCCGGGCTTTCCGGCCGACGTTCTGCCCGGCTATCTGCAAGCCGCCGGCGTGCCCTACCGCATCGAAGTCCAGGATACCTACAGCGTGGTCAAGCGCCTGATACCGGAGGGCAAGACCATGTGTTCGCTGTGCTCGCGGCTGCGCCGCGGCGTGCTCTATCGGGTCGCGCGCGAGCTGGGCGCCACGCGCATCGCGCTGGGTCATCACCGCGACGACATCCTGACCACGCTGCTGCTCAACATGTTCTTCTGCTCCAAGATGAAGGCGATGCCGCCCAAGCTGGTGAGCGACGACGGCTCCAACGTGGTGATCCGGCCGCTGTACTATTGCCGCGAGAAGGACATCGCGGCGTACGCGCGCGTGCGCAACTTCCCGATCATCCCCTGCTCGCTGTGCGGCTCGCAGGAGAACATGCAAAGAAGCATCGTGAAGGACATGCTGCAAGGCTGGGAGCGCAAGCATCCCGGCCGGCTGGACAACATGCTGCGCGCATTGCAGAACGTCGCGCCGTCGCATCTCGCCGATGCCGGGCTGTTCGATTTCGCCGGCCTGCAGGCGCGCGCGGCGGCCTTTGAAGACGGCGACACGGCGTTCGACCCGCAGCCGCTGCCGGCAACCGGGTTCGCGCTCGATTCTTCGCACGGCGAAGGCGCCGAAGAAACGCTGGCCGGCGGCTGAAGTCCGCGCGGACTGTCGTCGCCCGGTGCTCGAGACGGCAGCCGAGCCTTGCGGGAAGCGCCACGTCGTTGAATCGGGCGCTCGCCGCAGTCGCCTGCTTCGCCCTGATAACCTGGAGGAACCGGCATGATCGTGCTCGTTCTCGGTCTGATCGTCTTTCTCGGCGCGCATTCCGTGCGCATCGTCGCCGAGCCCTGGCGCACCCGCCGCATCGAACGCCTCGGGGAAAAGCGTTGGAAGGGACTGTATTCGCTCGTCTCGATCGTGGGCCTCGTACTGATCGTCTGGGGTTACGGATTGGCGCGCGCCGAGCCGATCGTGCTGTGGCAGCCACCACTCTGGACGCGGCACCTGGCGGCGCTCCTGACGCTGCCGGTTTTCGTCCTGATCGCTGCCGCCTATATCCCCGGCACGCATATCAGGGCGAAGCTCGGACATCCCATGCTGGCCGGCATCAAGCTGTGGGCGGCTGCCCATCTGATCGCCAACGGAACGCTGGCCGATGTGTTGTTGTTCGGCGGCTTTCTCGCGTGGGCGATATTCGACTTCAAGGCGGCACGCGCACGCGATCGTGCGGCCGGCGTACGCTATCCGGCGGTGGCGGTATCGCGCGATGTCAAGGCCGTGGTGGCGGGGCTCGTCGTCTGGATCGTGATCGCGTTCTACCTGCATGCCTGGCTGATCGGGGTGCGGCCATTCGCCTGATGCGGGCTCGCGCAGCGCCGCGACCGCGATCATGAGCGCAGGCCCATTCCCTCCTTCCCGAGGAGGGGCGCCCGCGGTAGCGAGCGGGGTGGTGCAAGCGCCGATGCCGCGCCGGCAGTTCCTGACGCTGGTCGGAAACCTGACCGTCGCGCATACGATCGGAACCATTTCGGTTCTCACATTGGCCGCGATCGCCCCCGTAGCCGCCAAGGCGTACGGCGTGCCGGTCTACACGATCGGCTACCAGGCAAGCCTGATCGCGCTCGGCATCATCGTCGCGCTGGTGTTCGGCGGCAATCTGTCGCTGCGCTGGGGCGCGACGCGCGTGAACCAGGCGGGCTTGCTGCTCGTGAGCCTGGGCGCCGCCGGGCTCAGTATCCCGAGCCTCATGACGATCGGGCCCGCTTCGGTCAGCATCGGCATCGGTTACGGAGCGATGACGCCATCGGCCTCGCACATCCTCATCCGCTTCACGCCGGCGCACCGGCGCAACGTCGTGTTCTCGTTCAAGCAAAGCGGCGTGCCGCTCGGCGGCGCGATTGCCGCGCTGCTCATGCCGGTCATCGCGCTGACGGCTGGATGGCAATGGGCCTTGTGGCTGGTGAGCGTCGCCGCACTTTTCATGGCGCTCGTGATCGAGCGCTGGCGTGTGCGCTGGGACGACGACCGCGAGCCCGCAACACCGCTGGCGGCGAACCCATTGCGCGCCGTCGCGATCATCTGGCAGCGGCGCCGGCTGCGACTGTTGGCGTTCGCCGGCGCCGGCATCGTGGCAAGCCAGATCTGCATGCAAAGCTACACGGTCGCCATGTTCGTGGAAGAGATGGATGTGCCACTGGTGGAAGCGGGCTGGATACTCACCGTCGCGCAAGCGGGCGGCGTATGCGGGCGTCTTTTCTGGGGGTGGTATGCCGACGTTCGCCGCGATGCGTTACGGGTGCTCGCATGGCTCGCCGCGACGCTGGTGTTTGCAACCCTCGGCATCGGCACGCTGGCTTTCGGCTGGCCGCGGCCGCTCGTCTACCTGCTGTTCTTCGTGCTGGGCGCCACGGCAAGCGGATGGAACGGCGCCTTTCTCGGTGAGGTAGCGCGCGTGGCGCCGCCCGGACAGGTGAGCCCGGCCACCGGCGGGGCGCTCTTCTTCGTCAACGTGAGCAGCGTCGTAGCGCCGATCGTGTTCGCGACCGCGTTCTCGGTGTTCGGTCGCTACAGCGCAGCCTTCGCACTGCTGGTGCTGCCCGCGATCATTGCGTTCATCTGCTTGCGGTGCGCAATGCAATCGGCGGCAGCCCCCGCAGGCAGCGCCGGCGCGGGTCGTTGACGCGAACGCGATGGGACAAAATCCGCGCTACCGGATCGGATCAACGAAGTGAGCGGATGAGCAAGCGGATTTCGGTGCAGGCTCATGTCGCGAACGAAGGCGACGTGATGCCGGAGCCAAAAAAAACCGCAGTGCGAAGACTGCGGTTGGGCGAACAGATCAGGGTCTTAGACCGGCTTGATCTGCGCGGCCTGTTTGCCTTTGGGGCCGGTCTTCACCTCGAAGCTGACCTTTTGTTTCTCCTGCAGGGTCTTGAACCCTTTGGCCTCGATCTCGGAGAAATGCGCGAACAGATCCTGCCCGCCATCGTCCGGCGTGATGAACCCGTAACCCTTAGCTTCGTTGAACCACTTCACGGTTCCAGTTGCCATGCGACATCCCGAAAAGATTGAGAAGTGGAGTCTTGCTGTTGCCGCAAGCCTCTCCCGCAAGCGACTCGAGGCAGAGCGACACGGGCCATGAGCAAGCTGCCGGATGGGACGTGGCGTCCAGCCACCCCAGTCGATTGCTCGGGCACGATACGGCAATTTTTTGGGCCTCGCAACCGGAATCTAGACCTATGACTTGTGGCCTCTTACCGTACAATCGAACGCGTCATTTCGGGCTCCATTTCGGCCCTCCCGGCCCGTGAGGAAGGCGGCTTTGCGCGTCGACATCGTCCAGGCAAGCGGGCTCGTCGCTCTAGCCCGGCGGGAAGGAAAACGTATTCCCGTTCCGGGTGGGCTGCGGCCGGCGTGCGCCGCGGATGCCTATGCGATTCAGGATGCGATCGGCAAGGCGCTCGGCGCCAGAGCGATCGCGCCCGGCTGGAAGGTCGGCGCGCCCGATGCGAGCACCGAGCCGAGCGCCGCGCCGATCTACGAAATCCACACCAGCCCGGCGCGGGTGCCGGCCAGCCGCATGACGATGCTCGGGGTCGAGGCCGAGATCGCAGTCGTGTTCGAGCGGGCACTGGCGCCGCGGGCCGAGCCGTATGACGAGCGCGAAGTTTTGGCGGCGGTGCGCGAGCTGCGAATCGCCATCGAGCTGTGCGACAGCCGTCTGGACGATTGGGAGCGTGCGGACGATCTCACCAGGCTCGCCGACCATCAGCTCAATTTCGCGCTGGTGCTGGGCGATGCCTGCAAGGATTTCCGCGCCATCGATTTCGGCACGCTGTGCGCGATCACGCGCGTAAACGGCGCGATACTCAAACAGGGCAGCGGCTGCCACGCGGTGGGCAATCCGCTGCGGCTCCTGCCCTGGGCTGCGAACCATGCCCGCAATCGCGGCGGCATCGGTGCGGGAACGGCCGTGACCACCGGGGCATGGCTCGGTCTGCATCGCGTCGAGCCGGGATCGACTGTGGCGGTCGAGTTCGTGGGGCTCGGCGCGGCGGAGGTTTCGTTT
>JBOIEI010000521.1:0-7818 GCA_050741055.1 Burkholderiales bacterium
GACCGGGCCTGCAGCGCTCAAGCTCTTCGCCTCCTCGTCGACCACGGACGCCGATCTGTTCGTCGTGTTGCGCGTGTTCGCTCCCGACCTGAAAGAAGTCGTGTTCCAGGGCGCGATCGATCCGCACACACCCATCGCGCAAGGTTGGCTGCGCGCCTCGCATCGCAAGCTCGAACCCGCGCACAGCCGGCCGTACCGGCCTTACCACGCGCACGATCAGGAACAGGCGCTCACGCCCGGCGTGCCGGTCGAGCTCGACATCGAGATCTGGCCGACATCGATCGTGATTCCGGCTGGCCATCGCATCGGCCTTTCGATTCGCGGCAAGGACTATGTCTACCCGGGCGGCTCGGGCGGGCGGCTATCGAACTTCAAGAACGAGCTAGAGGGCTGCGGGCCGTTCCTGCACGACGATGCCGACGATCGGCCTGCGGAGATTTTCGGCGGCAAGGTGAGGCTGCACTTCGGCGCGCAACAGGCGGCTTACGTGCTGCTGCCGGTGATTCCGGCACAAGCCGCGTAGCATCGTACCGACTCGGACGAAGCGAGCTCGGCGATGTCCATCCTGCAGGTGCGCTGGAACGCTTCCATCGGCTTCGCCGGCAGGCCGAGACCGCGGCGCTAACGGCCCGTCTTCACGATGCGGCGGCAATGCGCCAGAGCCGCCTCGATCAAATTGCTGCTCGCTTCCGGCGTCCGAAAAGCGGAGTGCGCGGACAGCGTCACGTTCGGCAACGTAGTCAGCACGTGCCCGGCGGGCAACGGTTCGACGGCGAAAACATCGAGACCGGCGTGCGCGAGGTGACCGGAGCGCAACGCCTCGACCATCGCTTCCTCGTCGACGAGCGCGCCGCGGGCCGTGTTCACCAGGATCGCGCCCCGACGCATGCCTTCGATGCGGCTGCGCGTGAGGAAGCCCTTCGTCTCGTCGTTGAGCAGCAGGTGCAGCGAGACGACGTGGCTGTCGGCGAGCAATCGTTCGAGCGCCACGAATTCCACGCCCTCGTGCGTTCTGGGGGTGCGGTTCCAGGCGAGCACCTTCATGCCGACGCCCAGCGCGAGGCGCGCGACTTCTGCGGCGATCGAGCCAAAGCCGATCAACCCCAAGGTCCGTCCGGTGAGCTGGACGCCATCGGTGCGCAGCCAGTTGCCCGCGCGCATCTCCCGGTCCATGCTGGCGAACCCCTTGGCGGCCGTCCACATCAATGCGAACGCGCACTCCGCTACCGCGGTGTCCCCGTAACCTTTGATGATGTGCACGCTGATGCCGAATCGAGCGAGCTCGTCCGGATCCATGTAGCTGCGCGGACCGGTACCGAGAAACACCACGTGCTTGAGACCTACGCAGCGGCGCGCAATCTCCGTGGGCACATAAGTGTGGTCGACGATCGCGATCGCAGCGCCCGCGAGCAGCCCGGGCAGCTCGTCCGGCTTGATCTCCGGGTTGCGGTTGATGGTGAGCGGAAGATCGTCGGGGCGATGCAGCCGCTCGGCGATCGCCGCCAGCGTCGGATTCGCGTCGACGAATACGGCACGTGAGCTCATCGAGCGCTCCTATTCGGGCTTGTCGCGGCGGCGTATCAGTTTCGGGTAGACCACGGCGTCGCCCTGACCGAACATCCAGGCCATCTCTGCCTTGCCGATGTACTCGGGCTTGGTGCCTCTTGCGGCGCACAGGAGCTCGACGATCAGCTGCCGTTTCACTTCCGAGGTGTAGACGTTGACGCGGTGATAGCACTCGGACACGTCGCGGCCGAGCACGGTGATGCCGTGGCGCTTCATCACGATGCAGTTCGTGTCCTGAATGAACGTCTTGATCGGGGCGACGTCTTCCTCCACGTTCAGGTGCGCGGGCAGATAGGCGAGCGGCTTCTGCATGAGGTAAGAGAACGTGAGCGAGAAGCTGCGGATCTCCTCGCAGCCCGCCGCGAGCAGCGCGATGGTCTCGTCATGATGCAGATGTATGACGCAGTTGACATCCGCACGCAGGCGCAGAATCTCGCGGTTCATCTGATGTCCGACGCTCGTGGCGGCGTTGCCGTACAACACGCGCCCATAGGGGATGTCGGTGATGACGATATCGTCGAGCGTCATTTCCTCGAGCGAGACGCCCGCCGGCTTTGCATACGCGAGACCGTCCGCATAATCGGGATGGGGCACACGGATCACCATGCCGCCGAGCGTGCTCTGCACGTAGCCGCGCGCGGCGAGGCGATGGGCATAGCGCACGTATTGCTCTGCGATGCCGCGATCGAGCGCGACCGCTGGATCGGGCGCATATTCGTTGACCAGATAGCGAGGCATCGTGTCCATGCGCTTCAGTGTCGGCGAGTACGCGATGCAAAGATACTATCACTCGTCTTTGCGGGTGCCTATCGGCCGACTATACTGCGCAGGCAGCTCTACCACGAACAACATTGGAGGCGGAATGATGCAGCGAATCGCGGTTCGGCTTGGGGTTGCAGTTGCGCTCGCTGCCTGCAACGTCTCCAACGCGTTCGCTGCCGAAACAGCCTATCCTCAGCGCCCCATCCGCCTCGTCATTCCACAATCGCCCGGCGGCGCCTCGGATACCATCGGGCGCCTGGTCGCGCAAAAGCTCACCCAGCAGTTGGGGCAACAGCTCGTTGCCGACAACCGGCCTGGCGCCACCGGCAACATCGGCGCGGAGCTGGTGGCGCATGCGACGCCGGACGGTTACACCTTGCTCCTCACCGGCCCAAACCTCGTCACCAGCACCAGCCTGTACGCACGTGTCGGCTACGATCCGATCAAGGACTTCGCGCCGGTGACACGGCTCGCACGCTCGCCCAATGTGTGGCTGGTGCATCCGTCCTTTCCCGCGCAGGATCTGAAAGCGCTGATCCAGATCGCGAAAGGCAAGCCGAAAGAGATCAGCTTTTCTTCCTCGGGCCTCGCCTCGTCGCAACACCTGGCGGGCGAGCTGCTCAACGTGCTCGCCGGAATCGAACTGGTGCACGTGCCGTACAAGGGCGGCGGACCGGCCCTGATCGACCTGATGGCCGGGCGGGTGCCCGTCATGGTGTCGAGCCTGCCTTCGGCCGTGCCGCATATCAAGGCCGGAAAAGTACGTGCACTCGCGGTCACAACCAGCAAGCGTTCCGCTGCGATTCCCGAGGTGCCGACGGTCGCAGAAGCCACCGGGCTTGCATCGTACGAGGCGAGTACCTGGCAGGGCTTCGTGTTTCCGACGAAAACGCCGAGGCCGATCGTGCAGCGCGTGGCGGACGAAACAATCAAGGCACTGGGCCTCGCCGACGTGCGCGGACGCCTGCACGATCTGGGCTACGAGCCGGTGGCGAGCACGCCGGCCGAGTTCGCGGCGTTCATCAAAAGTGAGCTCGCGCGCTGGGCGAAGGTGATCGCAGCCGCGGGAATCAAGCGGCGGTAGACGACGGTCGCAAGAATCGAGCGGCGATAGGCGATGGCCGCGGGAATCAGGCGCCAGCAGACGGCCGTGCGAACAGGCTGTCCACGTCCGGAACGGCCGCGATGAAGCCTTGTTCGTGCAGATTGCGCGCGAGGCGATCGACCATGAGCCCGTTCGGGCTGGTCCAGCCATACGGCAGCGGATCGCCGCCGAAGCGCTCGAAGGTACGGGCCCAGTGCGCGTTGCTCCACGGCACCAGCGTCGTTCCCAGCTTGCGCTGATACGCGCGCGCCTTCGCGGCTGCGTAGGCGTTGTACACGATGTCGACCAGCTCCGGCCGGCGGGCGATAACGTCGTTGCGGATCACTACGCAGTGATGGATCGGATACAGGCCGGTGCGCTGGAAGTACGCCTGCTCTTCTGCTTGCGCGTCGGGCAGAACGGGCCTCAGCCGCCGTTGCGCGGGCGGCAAACGTGCGTCTCGCGGCGACATTGCCAGCATCGCGTCGATCGCCCGATCGCACAGCAGCTGCTCCAGGTCCGTTTCACTCGTCTCGACCGTGGCGCCGGGGGGAAACGGAAAGCGCTGTTTCGGCCCGGTCACCCATGTGATGGAGCGGTGGTCGACGCCGTACTCCTCGCGCAGCAGCGCACGGAACCAGACCGCGGCCGTCATCGAGTAGTCTTCGACGCCGATGCGCTTGCCCGCCAATTGGCGCAGGCTCACGAGCGCGCTGTCGCAGTGCGTGACGGCGAGCGAGTGGCGGAATGCGCGGTAAGGAAAGACCGGGATGGCCGTGAGCCAATCCTGCCCCGTGGCCCGCAAAGTGAGGTAGTTGGCGAGCGAGAATTCGCACACCTCGAACGGCCGCGAGGCGTTCATGCGGGCGAAGATGTCGTGAATCCGCATGACCTCGTAGCCGAACAGCACGCCGTCATGGCGCCCGGCGATGGCCAACACATGCTCGTAATCGCCGCCGCGTATCACGATCTCGGTGGGCTCGGTGCGCATCGTGCTCGATTCGCTCGTTCGTGGGCTGTCGGGCAATCATAGCCCAACGACGAACGGTGATTTGGCGGGTTGACCTGGGACAGCCCCTCCTTCAGCGCCATGCGTTCGTAAAGCGGTGCGCGTGATCGGGTCCGCGGTTACTTGTGAACCGGATGCGCGTTCAGCACGCGTATCGCGGACTTCTCGTGATAGCCGGTGGTCGCGATAAACTCGTCGAGGATCCTCCGCTTGTTCACGCCGGAGGCCGATTGATACCGGCTACGAACAGCGTCTGCGAGCTCTCGCCTTGCCTCGCGGTCCAGTCTTGTGTCCATGACCCCTTCCCTCGTGATGGAAGGCATGTTCACACGTGCACTCGCCGGTAACAGATCACGTAAGGCAACGGCTACGTCGGGTAACAATTGGGGGTGAGGCAATGCGACACCCAGTATCCACGCCATGAATCTCGTGCGCGCCGCAAGGGGCTGCGGCGCGCGTTTCTCACGAGAAACCAGCCAAATGGGCCGACGAACGCTCACTTCAGCTTGAGCACCGGCAAATTCATCTTCCTGGACATGTCGGTCCACTCCAGGATCTCGGCGTGCACGAACCTGGTGAATTCCTTGGGGGAAGTGGCGGTGGCGATCACGCCGTCGGCCGCCAGCCGCTCAACCGTAGTCGGATCCTTCAGGACCTTGGCCACCGCGACATACACCTTGTTGATGACATCTTCGCGGACGCCGGCGGGGGCAAGCATGCCGGTCCAGGCAGGCTTGTCGTACCCCGGCACGCCCGCTTCATGAATGGACGGCACGTCCGGCAGGGCCGGCGAGCGTTCCTTCGTGGTCACCGCAAGAGCACGCACCTTGCCCGATTCCCGCAAATGCTTGGACGACAGCATGCCCATAAACGCCGCATGCACCTCGCCGCCGACGAGCGCGATCAGGACAGGGCCGCCTCCCCTGTACTGGACGGCCTTCATGTCGATCCTGGCCATGTACTTGAAGAGCTCGCTGGTCATGTACAGGTTACTGCCGACGCCGGCATTGCCGTAGGAGATCTCCCCCGGCCTTTTGCGCGCGAGCGCAAGCAGATCCTTGAGGGTCTTTACCGGCATCGAAGGATGCACGCCGAGGATCAGCGGTTGCGTTATGAGCATCGAAATCGGGCTGAAGTCCTTGACGGCGTCGTACGGCAGGTCTTTGTACAGACCCGGCTGGAAGCTGAAGCTCGCCGACGTCACGAGCAACGTGTGACCGTCCGGCTTGGCCTCCGCCGCGAGCGACACACCGATCGTGCCGCCTGCGCCCGTGCGGTTGTCGATGACCACGGCAGCGGCACCGAGTTCTTTTTCGAGCTTGGGCTGGATCAGCCGTGTCAGGATGTCGGTGCCGCCACCGGGAGAAAATGGAACGATTATGCGAACCGGCTTGTTCGGAGTCGGATACTGCGCAGCCATAGACGGAACCGGCAAAGACACGATGGACGTGAACAGCAAAGCGGTAACGATGCGTAACATGGTTTCCCCCTCGCTCTCGTTGGTGATCGCGCGCCCGGCGCCGCAACCGCGCCGCCAAGTAGCGCGAAGCACGTCCATATTCTGGACGCGCTAGTGGCAATCTAGACCAGTTCCACCGGAATGGGAAGATGGACGCGCGGGCGTTGCCCGCCGCACGGCACCGATTCGCGAGGCGCTACGCTGATCAAGGACCGGGCCCCGGCGGAACGTGTTGCCGCAACTTTATGTTTTCAAGAAATTAATGATCAAAATCAGTACTTCGCTGGGCGCGATCAGCGACGCCCGGCGTATCGGCTTGGCGGTGGGCTGTGGCAGTGCGGTAGGCGAGTGCCTGCAGCGGGCGACGGCGGCCGGCCTGACCGATTGGGCGCTGGTCGAGGCGCTCGACGAGCAGAGCCTCGAACACCGCCTGTATCCGGCCAAAGCGGGCAGCCGCGGCTCGGGCCCGCGACCGATGCCCGATCAGGCGCGCGCGCTCAATGACCAGTCCCCGGTCGAACTCCGCGAACCGCTATCGTGCGAGGCGTTCCTGGCGCGCTTCAACGCCAGCGCCTGGTTCACCCCTGAACCAAACCCGGCGCCGATTGGCATCGGTCCGCAGCCGCGCTTCGGGATAGCCGCCGGCCAGCAGTCGCTCCGACAGGGCCGAACCCACATGGCGCGGCGCTCGGCTCGGCGGGGGCAGCGGAATGTCACCTCCAAATAGAGCATCCGGCCAGTGGCCAGCGGAGTCCTCGATCTCGCATCCCGCCAACGGTAGCAACGGCATGATCTCGATCCTCCCGGCCAGTGATCCGCAACACGAGGCATCGACATCACGTTGGCGGAGCCGGTCAGAAGAAAGCGACCCGGCCGGCGGTCGGCATCGACGGCGAGCTTTGATGGCCAACAGCAACTCCGGTACGCGCTGTACCTCGTCGATGGCCACCGTGTCGAGGCTGCGCACGAAACCGATCGGATAACACCATCATGCGGTGGCGGACGCGCACGCCGGTAGGCTCGGCCGTCGCTGCCGACGCATCGGCTAGAATAACCATTGCCGATTCCCGCCGGCCGAGTTCTGGCGCGGCGCTTCCATCGAACCTCGAGTCCCGCTACCGTGCCGACCGCCCAAGACGCCGGCGCCATCGTCATTCACGGTGCGCGCCAGAACAATCTCAAGAACCTTTCGCTCCAGCTGCCGCTCAACCAGCTGATCGTCGTCACGGGCGTGTCGGGCTCGGGCAAGTCATCGCTGGTGTTCGACACGCTCTACGCCGAGGGACAGCGGCGTTACGTCGAGACGTTCTCGCCCTATGCGCGCCAGTTCCTCGACCGGATGGACAAGCCGCAGGTCGATCGCATCGAGGGCATTCCGCCGGCCATCGCCATCGATCAGACCAACCCGGTGCGCACCTCGCGCTCCACGGTCGGTACGATGACCGAGCTCAACGACCATCTGAAGCTCTTGTTCGCGCGTGCCGCCTGCCTGTACTGCCGCAACTGCGGCGGCATCGTGCGGCGCGACACGGCCGAATCGATCTATGCGGCGCTCGTAGAGCGCGCCGGGCAGTCCGGCGATCCGCGCCTGATCGTCACCTTCCCCGTTCGCGTCCCGGAAAACTTCTCGCGCGACGAGGTGCTGAAGCTGCTCGAAAGCCAGGGCTACACGCGCATCCATAATGAAGGCAACGGCGTGCTCGAAGTGGTGCAGGACCGGCTTCGGCTGTCGAATGCCGAGCGTGCGCGCGTGATCGAGGGGCTGGAGGCGGCGCTGCGTATCGGTCAGGGACGCGTGGACGTTCATGTGGAGACCACTCCGTCCGCGACCGAGTCGCGTCTCACCTCTCCCACCGTGTGGCGCTTCTCGTCCGACCTGCACTGCGCCGACTGCGACATCCACTATGCCGATCCGGTGCCGAGCCGGTTCTCCTTCAA